>JBILOR010000113.1:0-4189 GCA_044374325.1 Candidatus Planktophila sp. | reverse complement strand
TGGCATACATGACATAAACAACTGTCGTTATTTTTTGTCTTTACCAAAGGAAATCAACGAGTATTAGCTTTTTTCAGTATAAATACTGAAGTTCTAATACTTCGATGAAGTATTAATTTAGAAGATGATAATTAGAAATTTGCATGACTAATTAAGCCATCTTCTGGCATTGACTTATGGCACGCTGTTGAGTTCTCAAGGTACGGATGCGCACTGCTTCAAGGAATCTCTTCCTATTTTCAGGGCAGACCCGCAAATCTAGTGCATGGATGCTCACGCGGTCAAACCGCGCTAGACCAGCTCTATTTCTGCAGGAATCCTATGCTGTTCGGCCTAAATCGTCCGTTTCACAGCAAGGAGCGTAACTATAGGCAGTAGAACTGGGCAGGTCAAATCGTCCAAGCGCGATTTACTGAGGTTTAGGACACAGGTCGCACCAAATAGAGCAAGAATGTTTAAAGCCCTAAAACCATTGATTTATAAGGGTTTCAGGGCTTTAAGCACCAAATTTGAGGACTCGGAAGAGTTCTGTTGAGGTGCTGGTATTGGTCGGCTTTGGCTACCAGAGGCGTTAGTCGACTAATTCGACAGCTGCCAGATCGCGCTTTCCTTTGCGTAAAACTGCATACTTCCCGCATAAAAAGTCAGATTCCAACGGGGCGAAATCCTCGGCTGCAACTTTCGCGTTGTTTAGGTAGGCCCCATTTTCTTTAACGATGCGACGTGCCGCAGACTTTGAATCAACCACGCCAGTAGCTGCTAACAAATCAACCCAAGTAGGCATTGGTTCGCTGCGCTTAACTGTTGTACGCGGTAATTCTGAAAGTGCAGCAGTAAGTGTTGCTTCATCCAGTTCAGAAAGTTCACCTTGTCCAAACAATGCGCGTGCTGCAGATTCAACACGTTCGCAAATATCTGGCGAATGAACGAGTGAAGTTAACTCACGAGCAAGTTCGCGGTGGGCAGTACGAACACCTGGATTCTCGTTGTGCGCTTTTTCAAGTTCTAAAATTTCAGCATGCGACTTGAATGAGAAAACTTTAATAAAATTAATGACATCTTTATCGTCGGTGTTTAGCCAGTATTGGAAAAAGGCATAAGGCGAAGTCATCTCGGGATCTAGCCACACACTACCGCCAGCAGTCTTGCCAAACTTAGTGCCGTCAGCTTTGGTTAATAACGGAATAGTTAATGCGTGCGCGCTTCCTTGTTCCACTTTACGAATCAGATCTAAACCAGCAACAATGTTTCCCCACTGATCTGAACCACCCATTTGAAGCGTGCATTTATGGCGACGGAACAACTCTAAGAAATCGTAAGCTTGTAAAACTGAATAGGAAAATTCAGTGTACGAAATGCCGCCGCCCTCTAAACGTGCTGATACGGAATCTTTAGAGAGCATTTGATTAACACTGAAATGTTTTCCAATATCACGCAAGAATTCAATTGCGGATAAAGGAGATGTCCAATCTAAATTGTTCGCCATGATGGCTGCATTGTTAGGTGCATTAAAATCCAAGTACTGAGAGAGTTGAGTTTTAATTCGCTCCACCCAATTAGCCACCGTGTCGGCGGTATTCAAAACACGTTCTTCGTTCTTGCCACTTGGATCACCAACTAACCCGGTAGCGCCTCCAACTAGAGCAATTGGGGTGTGGCCGGCTAGCTGAAAACGTCGCAAAACCAATAGAACAACTAGGTTTCCGACATGCATGCTTGGCGCAGTTGGATCAAAACCAATGTAGAGGGTGGTTGGCTTTGCCAGCGCTTCAGCTAGTGCAACCTCATCGGTACTTTGGGCAATCAGTCCACGCCAACGTAAATCTTCTAAAAGCTCAGATTTCATGCGCTCATCATGCCCGAAAAGGCAGCATTGCGGCTGCTAATTGACTTTGCGTATTCGCTATTTTGCGCGGATAAATCTTTAAGTTGCTTGGTGACTTCAGATGGTGCAGTTCCACCCGCCGTGGTTCGTGAAGAAAGTGCTCCTGCCACTGTCAGAACTTCGCGGACTCCCCCGGTAAGTGCAGGATGAATATCAAGAAATTCTCTATCCGTTAATTCGTGCAGTTCGCGATTTGTTTTTTCACAAAGTGCAACACAAGCACCCGCTGCTTCGTGTGCCTGCGAAAATGGAATGTGCGCACGAACTAAATAGTCGGCTATCTCAGTCGCTAACGAAAATCCAGTAGGAGTAGCAGCGGCCATTTTGTCGCGATCAAACTCGGTAGTTGCGATCATTCCAGTTACGGCTGGCAATAGAACGAGCAAAGTTTCGATGCTATCAAAGAGCGGTTCTTTATCTTCTTGTAAGTCGCGGTTATAGGCAAACGGCAAACCTTTAAGCATTGTCATTACCCCAGTTAAATTTCCGATTAGTCGCCCAGCTTTACCACGAGCTAACTCGGCAATATCTGGATTCTTTTTCTGCGGCATGATTGAAGAGCCAGTTGAATAAGCATCGGCAACTTTGGCCCAACCAAATTCAGTTGTAGCCAAGATGCACCATTCTTCGCCGATGCGAGAAAGATGAACTCCAATAGTTGCCAGAATGTAAAGCGCTTCAGAAACAAAATCACGATCGCTCACGCCGTCAATACTGTTGGCTGCTGATTCGGAAAAACCTAGATCAGCTGCAGTAGCTTTTGGGTTTAACGGTAAAGACGAACCAGCAAGAGCGCCAGAACCTAGTGGGCTTACCGAGGTGCGTTCTAGCCAGTCATTAATACGGCTTAGATCACGTTGAAAAGCATGGGCATGTTTAGCAATCTCATGACCAAAAATCACCGGTTGAGCGTGCTGCAAATGCGTAAAGCCTGGTGCGGGTGCATCTGCATACTCCGCTGCCTTTGTAACGACTACTTCGCACAATCTTGTTAGTTGTCCAGCGACCGCCAACATATGATCGATTGCGTAGAGTCTTAAATCAGTTGCGACCTGGTCGTTGCGAGAACGCCCCGCTCTGATCGCTCCCCCAACGGCGCCGATCTTCTCGGTTAAGCCACGTTCTAAAGCGCTATGAACATCTTCGTCAGAATCAAGTGGGGAAAACTTTCCGCTGATCACTTCATTCTGAAGTTCCTTCAATGCGCCACGCAATTTTAAAACTGTGTCGGCAGGCAATAAACCCGAATCCTCTAGAACCGCTAAGTGTGCAAGCGATGACCTCAAGTCATATGGTGCTAAACGCCAATCGAATTGAACGCTGCGAGATAGCGCGAAGAGAGCATCGCTGGGGCCGCTGGCAAATCTGCCACCCCACAAAGTCCCACTTGAATGTGTGGATCCGGTGCTCATCACTTACCTCCGCTTTTTGAATTGGCTAATCCTAAGATCTTCTTCGCTAAACCAGCACCGCCAGTTGCTGTGTCGGCAACGACAATGACCGTGTCATCACCGGCAACAGTGCCAATAGCTGATGGCAATTTTCCAGATTGCGAAAGCCCATCGATGGCGCTGGCCAACATCTGGGCGGCCGCAATTGGAGTGCGAATTACAACCAAATTTCCACTCGGAGTTGCAGTAAGAACCAGATCGCTAGGAAAAGAATTGGTGCTAGAAATAGGTTGCGTATCTGTGAGTGCGTAAACCATTTCGCCTTTACTGTTTCTAACTCTGATAGCCCCAATATCTTCTAGGTCGCGACTCGCAGTTCCTTGCGTAACCACAATTCCGGCTTTCTTAAGCGCTTTAACTAAGTCTCCTTGAGATGCGATATTTCCGCCGGCAATCAATTTCGATACTAGTGATTTACGGGCGTTGGCACTATTTGCATTCATGCGTGCACCAACGTTCCGCCAGTTCCAGCCAAAGCCAGTAAAAGGTTCTCTGCACTATTTCCGTCAATTATTCTTACCGACGTCGCGCCTGACGAGATTGCAGATAGACAGGCGGCAACCTTTGGCGCCATGCCACCTTGAAAATCATTCTTCATGTCAGCTAATTCAGTTGCTGAAATTTCGCTAATGATTGATGTGGGATCTGGAAAATTTCGGTAAATTCCGGCAACATCGGTAAGCACAATCAGCGACTCAGCTTTAAGTCCACCTGCAATTGCAGCTGCCGCTAAGTCAGCATTTACGTTTAGCCCGTTATCAGCATCGATCTCATTTGCAAGTGGTGAGATAACTGGTGTGAATTTTTCCTCTAACAAAGATTCAACTAATTCGGTATCTACTTGCGTCACTTC
>JBILOR010000112.1:0-4205 GCA_044374325.1 Candidatus Planktophila sp. | reverse complement strand
TTCCGATAAATCTTGCTAATTGAGTAGTAAGAGTTTGCTTCTCGCCACCTTGCAAGAACACTGTTGCAACCAGGAAGTTATTCCAGGTGTTAATAAATGCATAAATAAAGACCACGATTGATCCAGGAAGAATCAATGGGAATACCACGTAACGAAGTACCTTAAGGCCAGATGCGCCATCGATTCGGCCAGCTTCTAGAATCTCGCTTGGTACATTCTTAACGAAGCCCCGTTGCAGCCATAAACAAAACGGCAAATTGAAGATAACGTAAAGAATTATGGCGCCTATAAATGAATTAAATAGGCCTATTTTCACGTAGATCAAGAAGAGTGGGAAAACAGTTAAAAGTGAAGGGAAGACTTGGGAACTCAAAACCCAACCAGTGGTTACCTTTGAAAACCAACCTCTTGATTGCGCAACTAAATAGGCCGCTGGTGCCGTTACGACGGTTGTAATAAAGGCAGATACTGTTGAAAGCCATAAGCTATTCCAAGCTGCTACCAAGATGCCGGAGCGACCAACTGCTTCGGAGTAATTTGCCCAATCCGGCTTGGTAGGGAACCAGATCAGATCGTTGCCGCCAATTTCGATTTCTTGTTTTAGCGATGTTGCAACCAGCCAAAATAGCGGCAGGCCAAAGAAGATCGTGAAGAAGATTGTTCCGATAACTCTTAAAGTTTTCATTGGTTGCTCTCACGCATCTGCTTTTTCAAAATTGCATAAACCAGAATCAGTTCAAAGACCGCAATAGTCACGCCTAGCGCAGCCGCGTACCCAAATTGACCATATTTAAACGCTTGTCTAAATGCGAAGACAATTGGAATGTCAGAATTTGGTGGCGGGAAGGATCCGAGAATCACATAGATCAAATCGAAAGCGCCAAAGTTCCAAATAAGATTTAACGCAAATAAGGGAACTAGTACTGGGCGCAGGTGCGGAAGAATCAAATGACGTAGTTTTTGTAATGGAGTTACGCCATCTATATCCATAGCTTCGGAAAGCTCTCGTGAAAGTATTTTGAGAGAAGCTAGCGCGGACAAAGTGATCATTGGCATCAAGGCCCATGCACCGATAACCACTAAAGTTGGGAAAAATAAAGTTGGATCCTCAAGAAAACCAATTTCACCGGCTGGAATATTAAGTTGTCTAAGAATCACATTGAGTGGACCGCTATTAACGTTCATCAAACTGATCCAGATAACCGCAACAGCAGGCGGTGACATCGCCCAAGGTGAAAGTGCTAACAATTTCAATGGAAACATGTAGCGCTTATTCTGGTTAAGTAGCAGCGCCACACAGACACCCATTACTGTAGTTAGCGTCGTTACTAGAAGCGACCAGAGTAAACCAAGCCTAAATGAAGCAAGAAACTGCTTATCTGTCAGCATGTATTTGTAGTTTTCAATGCCAATGAAATTGAGATCAACATCAATTCCGGCTACCCAGTCAGTGAACGAAGCTAAAAATGAAAGAATGATTGGAACCGTGCTTACCAAAATAATTAAAACCAGAAGCGGAGAAAGAAGAATTCGGACTGACCTGTCTTGATTCTTTATAGTAGCGATTCTCTTTTTCATGCCGATTCCCGTTCGACTAATTCAGGCGCAATATTAACCTTGCGATATGAAGTCTTTGGATCTTCCAACCGATCAAGAATGAATTGAGCAGCTAACTCGCCACGATACTCAGATCTGTAATCAATCGAGGTAAGCGATGGACTAAGCACATTTGCTAAATCAGTATTGTCGATTCCGATAACGGCAATCTTTTTTGGTACTTCAATCTTTAGGGTCGAAAGATGGCGCAAGGCTGCAGCTGCCAGCAAGTCGTTTGCGCAGATAATCGAGCGATACTTGCTGATGTCCTTAATTTTGCGAAGCGCTACTAAGCCAGCTTCAACATCAAAACTTTCTGCCTCAATGGCATGTTTGGTGCCATCTATCCCGCGATTCTTCATGGCTTCGAGAAAGCCTTTTTCTCTATTTCGGCCAGGAATCGTCGAAGTTGGACCATTTAAGAAGAGAACATCGCCACCGTACTTATCAACTAGGTAAGTCAGGGCTAGCTCTACTGCTCCAGCAGATACTTTTATGGTGTCTACTTCTTCATGTACTTGAACGTTTCCGATAACCACAGCCGGAATGCTTAACTTCGAGAATGCTTTTCTAATTCGTGGATCATCAACTAGAGATAGAAAAATAAAGCCATCGGCATAGTTAGAATCAAGCGAATCAATTAGGGCCAGATTTTCGTCAACCGTTAAGTTTCGTGGCGCTAACATCAAACGATAATCAGTTTGATTCAGTATGTTCTGAACGCCTTTAGTAATTGTTTGATAAACCGGGTTCGAAATATCGGGAACCGAAAGGCAAATCTGCTGCGTTTTACTTGCACGCAATGCCCGACCTGCTGAATTTGGCTTGAAATTTAGGACTGATATAGCTTTGGTAATTCTTGGTTCGATCTCTTCTCGAACAGTCTGACCGTTGATAAAACGTGAAACTGAAGCAATCGAGACATTGGCCTCGCGGGCAACATCATGCATCGTCGCTCTAGATTTAGTGCTTCGAACCATCGCCCTGCCCCTTCCTACTGTAAACGTTTACAGTAAGTTAGTGGTGGGTTTTACGTAAGTCAAGGGTTTTGCGGATTTCGCAACGATATTTTTATAACGATTTGGTTATCCAAAAACGAAGAGAATCTGCGGCTTGGGTAGCCCAAGCAGCTTCGGTATGTGCCGCACCTTCATAAAGAGTGAAAGATAAATCGCGATCGAATGAATACCCTTTTTCAATCAACAATTTATGAGCATGATCTTGAAACTCGCCATACTCTGAATCAAATCCTTCGGTGCCATGAGCCATCCAAATTTTGTGTTCGCCCGGTTCAGGCAAGCCCGCAATCGTTAATTCAACTAACGGGTACTTTCCAATAGTCCAATGTGTGGAATGTGCCAAAGCCGTATGAAAACTTCCTGGGTGATTCTTTAGCGCATATAAAGTGCTTAGCGCTCCCCTGCTTGCACCAATCATCGCTGTTTTCTCAGCTGAATAAGTTGCATTTGCACGACCTAATACTTCGGGCAAATATGAAGTAAAAATTTCACTTAAGTATTGATCGCCTTTTGTTGCGTTAACATCAAATGGGCCATTCTTCGGAAAGAGTGGAATGCCTGATTTAAAGTAACTATCTGGTGATAGATCAAGTCCACGAGCGACTGAATCGCCTACTTGTCCTTGATGCCAAATTCCAATAATCAAAGGAGGCGTCACGTTTAGTTCTTTGGAAACTTTGATTGAGTTTTGAACTAACTCCCAAGTTGTTGATTTCTTAGCTGTTCTTGGATCAAAAATGCATTGACCATCGTGGGCGATAAGAATTCGATCTGTGGTTGTTTCGGGTGCCCAGTATTCAATTGTGCGCTCACCCAACTTAATGCGATGCACGGGGCTAGTTACGCCCTCTAGGAAATACTCAACCTCGTCGGCCATCTTGAAAGGTTAACAGAAGAGAGTTTTTGGGCAAAGAAAAACCCCCGCGAACCGGATAACCCGCGAAGGTAGTTTCTTTAATGCAGATAGTTTATAGGTATTTAAACCCTAAACTCGTCATTTAGTGCTGGTGTCAGACGAGCGTTTTGCCCGCCTGAACCAGCCTAAATCAACCTTATTTCTGGCGGCTTATGAGCAACCTGAGGTGTTGCCGCAGCCTTCGCAGACGTAGCAAGCACCTGAGGCACGCATCTTCACGCCGCAAGTCATACATAGCGGAGCATCTGATGCCACACCAGTAATTGCTTCCATTAGCTCAGTTGAAGAGTTGTAAGCACGTGGTGCTTCTTCGATCTTCACATCTTGAACCTTGGCCGCTGGAGCCGCTGGTGCAACCGGAGCTGCTGGAGCCGCTGACTGAGACAAGGTCTCGGTAACTGCTGCAACATCTTGGGTGTATTCACCAGTTTCTAGAGCACGTGCGCGCTCTGCTGATGTGTATAGACCCATTGCACTGCGAGTTTCAAATGGCAGGTAATCAAGTGCTAGACGACGGAAGATGTAATCCATCATTGATTGCGCCATGCGAATATCTTGATCATCGGTCATACCAGCTGGCTCGAAGCGCAAGTTAGTGAACTTCTCGACGAAGGTCTCTAGCGGTACGCCGTATTGCAAACCAATTGATACTGCGATTGAGAAGGCATCCATTA
>JBILOR010000111.1:0-4206 GCA_044374325.1 Candidatus Planktophila sp. | reverse complement strand
CTAAATCCAAAAGCGATCATCATGCATCCAGGCCCAATGAACCGTGGCCTCGAGATAACAGCTGACGCTGCCGATAGCGCCAGATCCGTTATTGTCGAACAAGTAAGTAACGGCGTAAGTGTGCGAATGGCAATTCTTTATCTACTACTTGGCGGAGCACCAATCGAAGGCGGTATCAATTGACAAGCTATTTATTGAAGAACGCTACCTTGCCTAACGGCAGCAAGGCTGACTTAGCGATTCAAGATGGGCACTTCGTAACTACCAGTTCATTACAAAAAGAACATCAAGTTATTGATTTAGCAGGCAAGCAAGTTCTGCCGGGTTTAGTTGATCTACATACCCATCTGCGCGAACCAGGTTTTGAAGAATCTGAAACAGTTGCCACCGGTTCACTTTCGGCAGTTCGTGGTGGGTTCACCGCAATCAGTGCGATGGCAAATACATCTCCGGTCGCCGATACTGCTGGAGTTGTCGAGCAGGTCTATCGACTTGGCCAAGCTGCAGGTTTGTGCGATGTTTTTCCGATCGGGGCCGTAACGCAGGGACTCAATGGTCAGACGCTCTCTGAAATCGGCGCAATGGCTGATTCTGCAGCTCGGGTAAGAGTTTTCAGTGACGACGGCAAATGCGTTTTTGATCCACTGATTATGCGCCGCGCGTTGGAGTACGTGAAGAAGTTCGATGGCGTTATTGCTCAACATGCTCAAGAACCGGCTCTTACGCAAGATGCGCAGATGAACGAGGGTGTGATTTCAGCGCAATTAGGTCTTAAAGGTTGGCCTGCTGTTGCCGAAGAAGCGATTATCGCGCGCGACGTTTTACTAGCTGAACACACCCAGTCACGATTACATATTTGCCACCTTACGACAGCTGGTGGCGTCGAGATTATTCGTTGGGCCAAAGCGCGCGGTATTCAGGTTACTGCCGAGGTAACACCACACCATTTGTTGCTAACAGATGAATACACAAAGAATTACGATCCGATCTTTAAAGTTAACCCTCCATTGCGACTGGAAAGCGATGTGTTGGCTCTTCGCGCGGGTCTTGCCGATGGAACCATTGATATCGTTGCGACAGATCATGCTCCTCACAGTTCTGAAAGCAAGGATTGCGAGTGGTCTGTAGCCAGTTTCGGAATGGTTGGACTCGAAACCGCACTTTCGATTGTTATCAAAACTATGGTCGAAACCGGATTGATGAACTATGAAGGCGTTGCCGAGCGACTTTCATTTGCTCCAGCGCGTATTGCTCGCTACGAAAATCACGGGCAACCACTTGAAGTTGGTAACGTTGCCAATCTCACGGTTGTAAACACAACTGCGAAGTGGGTTGTCGATCGCGATTTGATGTCTACTAGATCTAAGAACACTCCGTTTCACGGGTTTGAACTACCTGGCGTTGTGACACACACATTCTTTAATGGAAAGTTGGTTTTCGGTGAGTAAGGCACTACTAGTACTAGAGGATGGTCGCATCTTTATCGGTAGTTCTTGGGCAGCAACCGGAATAACTTTTGGCGAAGCAGTTTTCTCAACTGGCATGACGGGATATCAAGAGACTCTTACCGATCCGAGTTATCACAAGCAAGTGGTGATTATGACCGCGCCTCATATTGGCAACACGGGTATGAATTCACCTGATGAAGAATCTACGAAGATTTGGGTTAGTGGTTTTGTAGTGCGCAATCCTTCTGCGATGGTTAGCAATTGGCGAAGCGAACGTTCGCTGGAAGAGGATTTAATTGCCCAGAACATTGTCGGCATCAGAGGAGTAGATACCAGAGCCTTAACCAGACATTTGCGTGATCGCGGCGCAATGAAAGTTGGAATTTTTTCAGAGATAGAGCTCTCAATTGAAGAAATGGTTACCCAAGTTCGTTCAAGCGGAGCGATGTCTGGCGCGTATTTAGCCAACGATGTTTCTACCGAAAAACCTTACGTTGTTCCTGCCGTCGGGGAAAAGAGATTCACGGTAGCAGCGCTGGATCTAGGAATTAAAGCTGCCACACCTCGCTCAATGGCCCAACGCGGTATTGAAGTTCATGTTTTGCCCGCTAAGACTAGTTTTGAAGAGTTAATGAGTATCAATCCTGATGGTGTTTTTATCTCCAATGGCCCAGGAGATCCCTCGACTATGAACGAGACCGTCGAATTGGTTCGTGAAGTTCTATCCGCCAAGATTCCTATTTTCGGTATTTGTTTCGGCCATCAAATTCTTGGGCGAGCTCTGGGATTCGAGTCATACAAACTTCAGTTCGGTCATCGCGGTATTAATCAACCCGTGATGGATAAAGTTACTGAGAAAGTTGAGATCACCGCACATAATCACGGCTTCGCTATTAAAGCTCCAACCTCTGGCACTTTCACAACAGTCTTCGGTCCAGGGCATGTAACACATGTGAACTTGAATGACGATGTCGTTGAGGGCTTAGCTTTGTTAGAACAACCAGCATTTAGCGTTCAGTATCATCCAGAAGCCGCCGCAGGTCCTCACGATGCGAGTTATCTCTTCGATCGGTTCGTCGACTTGATGACCGCGAATCCAGTTGGAGCAGTTAATGCCTAGAGATAATTCAATCAAAAGCGTTCTAGTGATCGGTAGCGGGCCAATCGTAATCGGGCAAGCCTGCGAATTCGATTACTCAGGCACTCAAGCTTGTCGTGTTTTGCGCGCTGAAGGAATCCGAGTCATTTTGGTGAACTCCAATCCGGCAACCATTATGACTGACCCAGAGTTTGCTGATGCAACCTACATCGAGCCAATTACGGCTGAATACATTGAGAAAATTATTGAAATCGAAAGACCCGATGCAATTTTGGCAACGCTGGGCGGGCAAACGGCTTTGAACGCGGCAATTGCGTTAAGCGAACGAGGAACGCTTGCTAAATACAATGTGAAATTAATTGGCGCGGATATTCCAGCGATTAACCGTGGCGAGAATCGTGAGCTCTTTAGAGCAATTGTGGAAAAAGTTGGGGGAGAATCTTCCAAATCGATCATCTGTCACACGATCGACGAAGTTCTCGCTGCTGCCGCAGTTCTTAACTACCCAGTTGTGGTTCGCCCATCTTTCACCATGGGTGGTCTCGGTTCAGGTATCGCTTTCGATGAACCCACGCTGCGACAGATTGCCGGTGCTGGTTTGACGCATAGCCCGACAACTGAAGTATTAATTGAAGAGTCAATTATTGGCTGGAAAGAGTACGAACTCGAAGTAATGCGTGATCATAAAGATAATGTGGTCATCGTTTGTACTATCGAGAACGTTGACCCAATGGGTGTCCACACTGGCGATTCGATAACTGTTGCTCCAGCCATGACTTTGACAGATGTCGAATACCAACGACTACGTAATCTTTCGATAGATATTATCCGTGAAGTTGGTGTTGCAACAGGTGGTTGCAATATTCAATTCGCGGTCAATCCAGTTGATGGCCGCATAATTGTGATCGAAATGAATCCTCGCGTTTCTCGCTCAAGTGCGTTGGCTTCCAAAGCAACAGGTTTTCCGATAGCTAAGATCGCAACTAAGTTAGCTATCGGTTATTCATTAGATGAGATTCAAAATGACATCACAAAGGTAACTCCAGCTTCATTTGAACCGACGCTTGACTATGTAGTTGTTAAGGCACCTAGGTTTGCCTTTGAGAAGTTCGCCGATGCTGACCCTCGCTTAACCACTACCATGAAGTCGGTTGGTGAGGCGATGGCCATTGGTCGTTCTTTCGCGGAAGCTCTTCAGAAGGCGCTGCGTTCATTAGAGCGCAAAGAAGCTCCATTCTCTTGGCCCGCAAAACCAGTTTCAGGTGAACTCGCAGCGCTTCTGAAAGCGATCGAGATTCCAACTGAATATCGTTTACAACAAGTTCAGCGAGCTCTCTGGTGGGGCGCTTCTATTGCTGAGGTTTTTAGCGCATGCAAGATAGATCCGTGGTTCCTCAATCAGATCGTCGAGTTGAATGAAGCGGCGAAAGAAATAGCCCTACCCGGAGAGTTAACCGATGAGATTCTGCGAAACGCGAAGCAACTAGGTTTCTCGGATAAGCAAATAGCCGAGTTGCGCGGATTGTCTGAATCCGAAGTTCGAGCGGCAAGGCTGAATTTGAACGTTCATGCGGTCTACAAGACAGTAGATACTTGTGCCGCTGAATTTGAGGCCTTTACGCCTTATCACTATTCCAGTTATGAAGAAGAGAGCGAAGT
>JBILOR010000110.1:0-4237 GCA_044374325.1 Candidatus Planktophila sp. | reverse complement strand
CCATCGTCATGAACCTCAACGGATCCGTCAGCTTCGAGATTGATATCAATTTTCTTGCAATAACCAGCCAGTGATTCATCAACTGCGTTATCGATAATTTCCCAGAGACAGTGCATCAAGCCACGTGAATCGGTTGATCCGATGTACATACCTGGGCGCTTGCGAACGGCGTCGAGGCCCTCTAGTACGGCTAGATCTTTGGCGGTATAGGAATCTTGCACGCCTTCTTCATTAGTAGCCACGGGGGTGAAGATTATCCGCGACCTGGGATTTCGACCGTTAAGCGCGCCGAAGGGGTCTCAAATAGTGAATTTATCGCTCAATTTTCAGTGAATTAACAGGTAAATAGCGAATAAATATTTATTTTAACGAGCGGGGAATAACCAAGGTGTGGTTTGCTGTTCCCCTAGATGAAGTAGTCACCGAAAACGACTAGTCGTTTAACGAATGGAGAGAACATGACCGATCAGCTAATCCTCGAAACAACCCCTCTGAATGCGGTTGATCGTTGCGATCGCTGTGGTGCCCAGGCTTATGTGCGCGCGGTTTTGTTATCTGGTGGCGAACTTCTTTTCTGTGGTCACCACGGCAAGGAATACGCTGAAAAGTTAAAGCAAGTTTCAGCGAAGATTCAAGATGAGACCGACAAATTAGTCGACGTCTCTTCTAACTAAAGCGCCTTAATCTCTACTCGCCCTAAACCTTTTATTTCTACGGCGTAGCTATTTCCTGCCGCTAAATGAAGACCTTTAGTTGCAGATCCGCTAAAAACAATTGAACCTGCTGGCAACTTAACGCCATTTTCAACTAAAACTTTTGAGAGCAAAACAATTGCCAGCCAAGGATTACCACGGATTGCAGTTAATGGCGCAGTTTCTATTTCATCTTCATTTGCAAAAACATGTGCGGTTAAATTTTCTAAGTTGGCTTCATGAGCTGGCACCCAATGGCTATAAACAAATGCGGCAGCACCGGCATTATCGGCAATTGCATCATTGGCATAAATCTGAGCCTGGCCATAGCGATAATCAAAGATTTCGATTCCGGCTGCTACGTGGCTGACGTAATCTAAGACTTCAGATGGATGAATTTCGGTAGAAATCTCTTGGCTAATTTTGAACACTACTTCAGCCTCAGCACGTGGATAGATGTAATTGGCAGTCTTAATTGAATCTGTTAGCTGCATGGCATCGGTTAGGTAACCAAAGATCATTATTGATGTTGGTTCTGCGCTACTTGCAGAGTCCAGTGCTCCCCCAACTTTAACGCCAACCACTGCTTCGCCTGCTTCTAAGCGGTATGCCAGCTCGTTTTCGCGGATTTCTCGAGCTTTCTTTGAAATTGGCGAAAATGACATACAAGGCTTAGCTAACTCACGGGCGTTACGTAATTGTTCCGCAAATAGTTTTACATATTCTTTATGCGAGCCATCGCAGCGCGGTTTATCTTTTGATAATCCGCAACCGCATAACTTTGGTGCTTCGATACTTTCAATCAATTTACCTTCAGCATCGACGAAGTCGACCTCACCAGTAAGTCTGATCGACCCACTAGCTGGATTAACAAATGCTTGCGGGTTTGTCATGGTCTGAGAGTACTCACTTTTTGGTATAGCCAGATGGGCAGGTTGGCTTAACGGCAGTAATAACTTTACTGGTCTTACCCTTTACGCAGGTTATTGAAGTCTTGATTGCACTCTTCGGCGCTGCAGCAGTCGTATAAATGTAGACATCTGAAGTCTTTGACTGCCCAAAAGCATCGCTCATAATTAGATTAACTTGGACCTTTGTTAGTGGCTTTAGATTAGATATAACCAACAAGCCATCAGTTATCGTTGCTGTGCCAGATGAAATTTTGACTGAATATTTAATCCCAGCTTTTGGGGTAAATCTTACTGAAATCGACTCAGATGAAGCCTTTATCAGAAACAGTGATGGGATCGCCGGTAACTCAGGTATGGCACTTTTAATAATCAAATCATCTGAAGTAGTACTTTGACCAAACTCATCGGTCACTTTTAAGGCTGCCGTAATCTTTGTATTTGGAGCTAAACCAGAAACAGTAACTGAACCTCGAATATCACTTACATCGCCCTCAGAAACTGTAAGTTCATAATCTAAGTCAGGTAATTTCTCATATTTGAATTCAACTCTGGTAGTGCTTAACTTGCCAATAACAAACTGTGGCTTAACCGGCTTAGCAGGTAACTCCGCTGCAAAATAGAATGGTTCCGTGGATGTACTTTGTCCATAAGAATCCGTGATGGTTGCTACTAGGTTTGTCTTTACGCCCGGCTTTAGCCCAGTTACCTCAACTTTGTAGCCACTCTCTTTGGTTCCTGAAATCCGGGCTTCACCTGTCTCTGACTTAACTGTGTATTTGAAGTCTTCGCGAATGCCAATAGAGAAGGTTGCTGAATTTGTAGTCACAGAATCGAGAGTTAACTTTGGTGATGCTGGTGGAATTGGCTTGGAAGTTCGGGAGTCAATTGAGCTTTCGGCTTTTGCTCCAGCAGCATCTGTACAAGTCAGTCTTAACGAAACAGCAGAATCCGGTTTCAAATTATTTACTTTGAGCGTCCAGTATTTATCTTTTAACGTCTTTTCATCTACTAAATCTCCAGCACTTGTTGACCCAACACAACTTAGTTCGTTTGAATAAAGATAGCGATACTCAATAGCTGAAGGCCCAACTTCAACTTCTTCTACCTTGGGTGCTTCAAGAGGAGCTGCTGCCGTAACTTCTATTTTGATGGACATTGGATTTACGTACCCAGCCCATGCTTTTGCCTTGTTTCCCGAGGAAGATAAATTCGTGGAAAGATTTCCCATAGAAAATGATGTGTACCATCCGTTCGGCCAGCTCTGGCAGTTTAGATTGTTCACTGAACTAACTATGTTCATGGAATTAACTGCAGGAATTTTGCATGAAGTGCTCCACAAGAATAATTCGCCTATTCCATAACTACCTGGCTTTGCATTTCTTGGAATGTAGACATCAACTTCAAAAGTTCCAGATTTAGAATCAGAGTCACTTGTTTGATTTACTTTTCTGACTACCTGTTCCTGCCCATTTTGGTTGGTGTACACCACTACATCATCGCCATTCGATAATGTAGTGGTCAGAATGCGCATGCCGATGCTTCCAATACTTCGACTAAATCCATTTAATGAAATGGTTAGAGTTGCAGTAGATCCAGCTTGAACAGTCGTTTTTTTCCACGCAAGATTCGTCCAAATAGGGGCCTGTGCAACTCCTTGTCCAGCATCTAATAAGGTAAAGTTAAGACCACTGTTCGGGAACTGACTTAACTTCTGAGCCTTAACTCCGTTATAGGTGCTTTCGCTATCTTCGTAAACTATATTTCCACCCCAGGATGCGGTGTCATTACTCGAGGACGTTACAGTTCCATTGCGATAGCTCAAATTAATTTGAGTTATTTTATAGACGCCTGGGCTACTGTCCTCTGCTGTCCAAACTGGAACCGAAAATGAGTACTTACCATTTTCATTGGATAACTCGAGACAAGAAGTTGTAGTTCGCTGGATATACGTATCGCAATAGAAATTACTCACACCGTCCGGCGAGGAAATTTGAACGTACACATTTGTTAACTGTCCTGTGCCTTTTGTCGTAATGGCCAATTTTGCACTTGTACCAGGATCAATTTGGGATTTCACAAAAGAAATAGACTCGATCAATTGCGGGGTTTTTTGAAGACCGGAGCCCGAGTCGCGAATAGTAAAATCAAATTGACTTAAATTCTGAGAAACCATGTAGCCCTTGCCGGCATACTCCTTAGCATTAATCGGATCGTAGGCAAAGAATTCTTTTTCGTTGTAAAGCGAGCCATAAAGAAGCTTGTATTTCCCCGGTAAATCGAAATCGTTAGTTTTTAAAGAAAGGGAAATCTCCTTTGAGCCAGCCGCACTAACTTTGTATGTTGGTTCCACTAGGACAGAGATGTTTCGAATTTCGCCCGATGGCGTTCTTAATGCAACATTTAGATCTTTAACCCAACCTGGAATCAGATTGACCTGAATTTTCCAGGTAACCGTATCTCCCGGATCGATCATCGTCGAGGACACACTTTTGATCTCAAATGATGGCAAGTCGGCAGCGCGAGCTAGTTGAGGCAGACCACAGGTAATCAATATTGCAGTTAAAAGAGAAACAAATCCTTTAACTCGCATCTGACTAGTTATCTCGAGAGATCGAATTAATCTAGGTAGTCGCG
>JBILOR010000109.1:0-4254 GCA_044374325.1 Candidatus Planktophila sp. | reverse complement strand
ATGAGATTCTGGTTATGAAAGATGGTCACACAGTTGAGCACGGAACAGCCGATCAAATCTTTAATCGACCAGCTCATCCATACACTCAACAGCTTCTTGCTGCAGTTCCAAAACTTGGCACGACAGCCCGACGCACACTTCCGTACAACGAGAAGTCAAAGCCGCAGCCAGTTCTGAAACTAGACAATGTCACCGTCGCCTACCCAAAGCGTGGCCGCATTCCTGAATTTGTTGCAGCGAAAAATGTAAGCCTTGAAATCTATCCAGGTGAAATCCTTGGTCTGGTTGGTGAATCAGGTTCTGGAAAAACCACAATTGGTCGCGCTGCAATTGGTTTGATTCCAATTAAAGACGGAAGCCTTGAGATCGTGGGCAAAGATATTAGCCACGCAAGCGCCAAGGAACTTTCGAAGATTCGCCGCCATACCGGCATAGTTTTTCAAGATCCTGCTTCATCACTCAACCCGCGTCTTCCGATTGGTGAATCTATTGGCGAGCCGCTCTTCCTTGCGGGTGAAGCTAAAGGTGAAGCACTTGCGCATCGCATTGAAGATCTGCTTGATCAAGTAGAACTTCCACGCAGCTACCGTAACCGTTACCCGCACGAACTTTCCGGTGGCCAGCGCCAACGCGTTGGTATTGCGCGCGCACTTGCACTAACGCCTGATCTATTGATCGCTGACGAACCAACATCAGCGCTCGATGTATCTGTTCAAGCACGCTTCTTAGATCTGCTTCAAGAACTTCAGGGCAAACTAAACTTTGCCTGCCTTTTCATTTCGCACGATTTAGCCGTTGTAGACATCTTGGCTCACCGAATTGCAGTAATGCAGAACGGCGTACTCGTTGAAGTTGGCGATCGCGATCAGATCTTGCAGCACCCAAAGAGTGAATACACACGCCGCTTGATCTCAGCAGTTCCAGTTCCAGATCCTGCTGAACAACGCATTCGTCGCGAAGCCCGTCTGGCAAGTAAGTAAGTTCGACTAAGCGCTCTTAGCAAATCTTGCACTTGCAACTATTGCCAGTGCTAATAACGCTGGAATAAAGAGCGCTGCGCGCAGCGATGTTGCATCTGAGATGAAACCAATAAATGGTGGACCAACAATAAAACCGAAGTAAGAGATTCCAGAAACCATGGCAACTGCTTGCGCTGGCGGCATTTGCCCAGCAAAACGAGTGTTTGCCATCGTGCCAACTGCGCTAAATAGAAGTGGGATTGCAACAGAGAGGCCAGTTCCCATCCAGAACCAGCCCAGGATTACACCGGCAGTTGAGTTAAGCAGCAATCCGGTGGTCATACCGATTGAGGCGATCAATCCCCCGCTAGCTAATACTCTTGCTGCTCCGAATTTCGTTGCGAGAAAGTCGCCCGAGAAACGACCGATAATCATCGTTGCAGAAAAGACGATATATGGAATAGCGCTTACAAACGGAGTTGCGTCATAGGTTTCGCGGGTCAGTACTCCACCCCAATCACCTACCGCGCCCTCACCAATTGTTGAACACAATCCAAATATTCCGAACAACCAAATAAGCGCCGGCCGCCGTTTCTTTGTTCCAGGTGTTAGCTCGTGAATATCTACCGAACCAGGTAACCAAAGATTCCGCACAACAAAAGCAGTAAAAGTTATACCAACGCAAAGAATTAGTGTTTGCCAACGATAACTAACTCCAATTTGTGAACTTACTCCACCAATGATTCCGCCGCTTAGGCCACCAAGAGAGAACATTCCATGAAAGACGCTCATCAATCTCAGCGAACTCTGGTGCTCAAGAGTGACTGCATGCGAATTCATTGCTACATCTTGCGTAGCTAACGTGTAGCCAGCCAAAAAAGCGGTGATTGCGAATGCCCAAACCGAGAAGAACGCAAAACTCTGCAGCGTCCACGCAAAAACCATAGCCAGAGTGCCGTAGAAAGCTATCGGTGAGCTGCCGAACTTTGCGCACAGTTTGCCCGCCACTGGCAAAGCTGCAAAAACACCCAATGAGCTAGCCAATAAGCACAGACTCAAAGTTGAGTTCGAAATATCTAAGGCGTTCTTGATATCTGGAATTCTGGAAACAAAAGCACCTACGACCAACCCATTAGTAATAAACGTCGCCGTAACTGCCAGTCGCGCGCGTTTTTGTACCTCAGTTAGCACGGCTCAAACTCTCAATGAAAGTTAACGAATTTGCGAAAATAATCTCGTTGTCGAAATCTAAAGTTGCAACATGAAAACTGTTAAGCAGTTCAATGCGAGACTTATTTGACGAGCCAACCTCACGCATAATGATTTCAGTGTTGGAAACCGGCAAGGTGTGGTCATCGACGCTATGAAACAACTGCATAGGCACTTTGACTGATGGCAATGCTGCGCGGGTCAATTGCAACATCGCTAGCAGCTGATAAATCCCCCGATATGGCATTTTGTCGTAGCTATATTCGGTTACGCCTTTGCGTTTAATGTCGTTGCCGACACTTTTTCCAAACTTAATTACTCGCGAAATCGCAAACGCTAACTTGGGCGATATTCCGCGCACGTGAATCATCGGATTGACCAAGATAATTCCACTTAACTGTTCGCCTACTTCGGCAGCCACATGCAAAGTTGTACCACCGCCCATAGAAAGCCCCGCGACAAATACTTGCGAACAATGTTTCTGGAGTTCAATAATTTCGTTCTTGACCGTTGCGGGCCAGGTTGGCCACTGAACTTCGTTTAGATCTTCTGGTTTAGTCCCATGGCCAGGCAGCAATGGAACTCGAACGCTGTAGCCACGAGCATTTAGATATTCGGCCCATGGTCGCATTGCAGCAGGTGACCCAGTGAAACCGTGTACCAATACAACTCCAATGTGACCGTTCTTCTTGTCGCCTAACGCTTGAAAATCTTGCAGCAGGCCAGCTGGGGCTCCATGAACACTCATGTTCGAAATCTACCTCGGCTTTCCACTGTCAGGCCGAGGATTTAGGATCAAGTCACTATGAATTCTTGGCAAGCGACAATTGAAGATTTAGGTCGCCCACTGGTGCGAACTACCTTCGTGGTTCTCGACCTCGAAACATCCGGTGGGGCGCCGCATTTAGGCGCGAACATCACTGAGATCGGCGCAGTAAAAGTGCGCGGTGGCGAAGTGCTGGGACAGTTTCAAACTTTTATTAACCCGCAAGCTCCCATACCTTCATTCATAACCGCACTTACTGGAATAACTGATGAGATGGTTGCGGAATCCCCCCGCATTGCCGAAGTTCTCCCGATGCTCTTGGAATTTTTAGGACCTGAAACTGAAACGGTATTTGTGGCTCATAACGCGCCATTTGATTTAAGTTTCTTGAAGGCTGCAGCACGCGCAAATGATTATAACTGGCCGAAATTTACAGTAATCGACACTGCAAAACTCGCTCGCCGAGTTTTGAGTCGAGACGAGGTAATCAATTGCAAACTAGGCACCCTTGCTGAGTTCTTCAATACCAGTGTGAGCCCTACTCACCGAGCCCTTGATGACGCGTTAGCGACAGTTGATGTCTTGCACTCACTAATCGGAAGGGTTGGCAGTCTTGGAATAACAACCCTCGAAGAATTAAATGATTTCAGTACAAAGAAATCAAATGTTCGCGCAAAGAAAGAGTTAGACAGTATTTAAGCAGCTAGCTAAGGGCTATTTGGCTAATCGTTGGCTGACTGTTACCCAGTTTGTTAACAACGCTGTTGCGGCACCTGAATCGATTGCTTTGATTGCATCTGCATAACCATCTCGCATTCGCTCTGCAAGCGATTTAGCAAACTCGCCTTTATACGCCGCAATAGCAGCAGCCGCATTTAGTGCAACGGCATCTCGAGGGGCTCCACGTTCGCCACTAAAAATTGCTTTCGTTACAGCTGCGTTGAACTCAGCATCTCCCCCAACTAACTCAGTGATTGGAGCTTTCGTAATTCCAAAGTCGATTGGATCAATCAGATCTGAGGAAATCTCACCATGGCCGATTGTTAATACTGAGCTAGATGTTGCTAGAGATATTTCATCTAGGCCATCATCGCCCCGGAATACAAAGCCATCTACACCCTTTGCAGCTAACACTTCAGCCATCAGTAAATGCATACGATCATTAGCGACACCAATAGCGGCGGCTTTTGGTTTAGCCGGATTAGCAAGCGGACCGAGAATGTTGAAAACGGTAGGTACGCCTAACTCTTTTCGCGCAGGTGCGGCAAAACGCATCGCCGGATGAAACTTGGGAGCAAAGCAAAATCCGATTCCAACTTC
>JBILOR010000019.1:0-14479 GCA_044374325.1 Candidatus Planktophila sp. | reverse complement strand
GAAGGCAAAACTCGTGCTGCAATACCCGCAACTGAATCTGGCGAGCGTTCAATAGTTGAAGTCGAGGAAACTAAATTAACGCCACTTGAAATTAAGCCTTTAGTCGCATCTCCACCAAGTATGCCCCCGAGTAATCCGGCAACTAAGGCAAGCACAACGATTGATGCAGTTGGCAAAGTACGTTTCTTGCTGGCGCTCTCTTCGAAATTTTCGAGGAAAAGTAATTGATTTGGCTTGCGGCGAAAGAGACGCGCTGGTTTGGACATGTGACTATCTTCCTATAACTTTGTAGCGATCAACAAACCATCACCAACTGGCAAGAGTGAACTCTGCCAATGATCACGGTTGGTTTTGATTCTTTTCCCAGCCTCGCGAAGCGCAATTGTTTTAGGATCGCGCTGTGCTGGATCTGGCACTTTGCCGCCACCAAAGAATGAGTCGATAACTAAAACTCCCCCACTACGCAAAATGCGGTGAGCTTCATCGATTGTATAAGTTAAATCAATCGGATCGTGGCGCAAGATAACTAAGTCATAAGCGCGATCAGTTAACTTGCTTAGTACATCCATAACTGGGTTAGTGATTAAGCGAAAGCGAGCCGCCTCGATCTCATCCTCATAAAAAGCCATCTTGGCAATACGGGTATGTTCTATTTCATCATCAATTGAAGTTAGCGTGCCGCTATTGATCATGCCGCGCAGCAAATAAAGGCTGCCAACGCCAGAGCCCGTGCCTACTTCGACAACCGATTGGGCAGACAGCAGATGAGCTAGTTGTTGCAGAAAAACGCCAGTGCCGACGCTGATGTCATTAGCACCTACTTCGACCCCACGTGCTCGAGCATGTTCAAGAACTAAATCTTCGGGATTAAAATTTTCAGAATACTCAAATAGATTAGGAATCATAAGGAAGAAATCCAAGTGGTTAACAAGCGAACTCCGAAGCCAGTGCCACCTTTGGGATTTTCACCAGCATCAACTTCGCTGCGACCAGTGCCAGCGATATCGAAGTGCACCCACTTACGATCGCCAACAAACTTTTCTAAAAACAATGCCGCAGTTACTGATCCAGCGTTATATTTACCTTTATCGGCAGTGTTATTGATATCGGCGATATCGCTTTCAAGCGCATCGATGTAGTCATTTACAAGTGGCATGCGCCAAACTCGATCGCCAGTTTCGTTTCCGAGTTCATGTAATTTCGCTGCCAACTTGTCATCACGCGAATACATCGCAGCGTATTGACGTCCAAGACCAAGAGTTGCTGAACCAGTTAAGGTTGCAATATCGACTAAATAATCTGGCTTCAATTTCAAGTTTGCATAAGCCAAGCCATCGGCAAGAACTAACCGACCCTCGGCATCGGTATTTAATACCTCTGTTGTGGTGCCTCCGAAATGATTAATTACATCGCTCGGGCGTTGAGCAGTGCCAGATACCGCATTTTCAGCACACATTAAGAGCGCGGTAACGCGAACTCGTGGCGCTAATTCAGGAAGTGCACTTACAACACAGAGAACTGCTGCAGCACCAGCCATATCGGTTTTCATCGCCATCATGGTGTCGTATGGGCGCTTCATAGAATATCCGCCCGTATCGAAAGTAATTCCTTTGCCAACCAACACAACATGTGGCCAATTACTAGAACCTTTTGGTGCATATGTAATTTCGATAAAGCGGGGCGGTGATTTACGAGAAGAATTTCCAACTGCAGCTAAGCCACCAAATGGCGCTAGTTCTTTTCCGGCTAAAACTTTTATCGAAATATTTCGCTCTTTAGCTACCGTCTTGGCATTTGCTGCCATCCAGGCCGGCGTCTTTATATTTGCGGGCGTGTGTACTAGATCGCGAGCACGCCAGACAGCTGTAGCAATAGCAAGAGCGCGCTTTAGTGCCAGAGTTGAGATGGAAAGCGAAATAGTTGGCTTAAGAGGTTTTGTCCCACTCTTTAAATTCCAGAGGTAGGCGCCCATAGTTGCCGAGATGGCATGAGCCGATGCATTTGCATCGGTTGTAGCGCAGAAAGTTGAAATGCTTTGAGCTTTACCTTTGACCTTTCGGCCAACTGTGGCACCCGCGGCACGCAAAGCAGCTAGTGATTGATCGCCTAAACCAACCAATAACAATCTTTCGGATTTAGCATCTGGGGCACTAATCGGAAGTTCGAAGGCTTCGCCAGCTTTTCCAGTTGGAGTGAAAAATTTAAGTTCATCAAGTAGATCGATTTCAAAAGTGTCGGCGATACTCTTTAGCAATAGAGTTGAGCCAACTAACTTGAACTCTTTTTCAGCCTTTGGATCTGAGTTTTCGACCGCGATAAAGCCAAGGGCAATAATTTCACTAGCGAGGGCCGACTTAAGTTCAGCTGGAATCGCTTTTAACTCTGGGAAATGTGCAGGTAGAGACATAAGCGTGAGGCTATCTGATTACTACTTCTTAATCAGCCCAACCGCTGCGTGTAACGCGGCACTTAAATTTGTGGCTTCTTCGGCATTCATTTCAACGACTAGGCGTCCGCCGCCTTCTAATGGAATTCGCATAACTAGGGAGCGAGCTTCCTTGGTAACTTCCATTGGGCCATCGCCAGTACGAGGTTTCATGGCAGCCATTGGAACTCCTTTAAAGATCTTACGCGGGTGTGAGGGAGAAGTATCTCGCACTTAGGGGGTGAAACTGAAATCAAGAAGGCCAATTACAGGCCTAACAATGTGCTCAATCGGGACTTTCCGCTCGAAATCAGCGATTGAACTGCCCGTTCAGGCACCCCAATTAAGTTGGCAATTTCCGGGGCAGATAGGCCGCGCAAGAGATGCATCGTCAAAATTATGCGTTCTTCTTCGGGTAACTCACTAAGCACTTCGGCCAAGGTTTTGGCTGGTTTCGAGGCGCTCATAGGGGTACAGGCTACTAGCGATTGGTAAGAGATCTCCGAAAGCGCAGAAGCGAGATTCGCACGCCTAAATAAGTGGGTAAATAGAGCAAAAGAAAAACTGCCTTTGGTGCATTAATAGTTTCTGACCAGTCGAAAACTGTCGCAACTTCTTGCTCACTAGAAATATCGGTTAGTTCGAACTTGCCAGTGCCTTTAATTACTTTACCGACATGGTCAACTTCGCAAAGTCGTGGTGGCAACCAATTTGTGACCACCATCTTGTCTAGCAAGCCAAACTTGAACCCTGATTTAACAAATGGGCCAGTTAGCGCACTGATTGAAGTACCGACACCACTGCGGATATCTGAAGTAACCCAAACTCGAGTTTGTAACATCCAATCGCCTTGACTCTCCCAGTCAGCAATCGCGGCCCAGACCTGATCAATTGGTGCCTTTATTTTGATTCGAATATTGATTTGATTAGCTGACATTAAATTACCCCGATTAAATATTGCTGATTGCTAAAGTTTCAATAGCTTGCTCAACAGTGGTGCACCAAGTTACTAATTCGCGCTGACCTGGTTTAACAAAGCCTTCGGATTCGAGATGATCAAGTAAAGTTATTAGTGGCGCAAAAGCACCATGCGGATCGAGAATTAAAACTGGCTTATCGTGAAACTTAAGAAAACGGCCAACCCAAATCTCGAAAAATTCTTCTAGAGTTCCGGGGCCGCCAGGCAAGGTAATAAAGGCATCTGCTAAATCTTCGATTTTAGCTTTACGTTCGCGCATTGACTCAACCACATGTAGTTCATCACTGTCGTGGTCTGCAAACTCAATATCAACCAAGGACTGCGGGATAATACCGATCGTATGTCCGCCAACTTCGCGCACAGCGCGACCGATAGCACCCATTGTTGAAATGTGGCCGCCGCCGGAGACTAATCCCCAACCTTGGTTACCGATCGCATTTCCAAGTTCAGTTGCAACCGCTTGATACTTTGCATCAATGGTCGGTGATGATGAACAAAAGACGGCAATACGCATGTCGGTAAGGATAGGGGCTAGGCTTGGCTTATGTCTCAACGAGCAGCTGGATATGGAATTGCCACTTTAATAAATGGTGGCGAAAAAGATGGCACCGTCCTTGATACTTGGTTCCCCGCACCTGTTTTAGGCAATCTGCCAGTAACTGCGCCTGCTGAATTAGCCTCTTTAGCAACACCGGATAACGCGCGCGGTGTTCGCAGTGAAGTTGTCGGTATTGAGATTGATTTAGCAACACCGCCCGCGTCAGTTAGCGATGCCTACTTGCGTTTGCATTTACTTTCACATCGTTTGGTTAAGCCACATGGGCAATCACTTGATGGAATTTTCGGAATTCTAAATAACGTAGTTTGGACTTCAGTTGGCCCTTGTCCAGTTGATAACTTTGAAAACACTCGTGGCAATATTCGGGCAGCAACTGGTCAACATATTGCGGTTTACGGCGTAGATAAATTCCCGCGAATGGTTGATTATGTAGTTCCAAGTGGAGTGCGAATTGCAGATGCCGATCGCGTAAGACTTGGGGCACACTTGGCAAGTGGCACAACTGTTATGCACGAGGGTTTTGTAAATTTCAACGCCGGCACGCTCGGAACCTCAATGGTCGAAGGAAGAATTTCGGCAGGAGTAGTTGTTGGCAACGGCAGTGATATTGGTGGCGGCGCTTCGATTATGGGCACGCTAAGCGGGGGCGGCAAAGAAGTTATTTCAATTGGCGAGAATTGTTTACTCGGTGCAAATTCTGGTTGTGGTATTTCACTCGGCGACAACTGCGTAATTGAATCTGGAACTTATGTAACGGCTGCAGCCAAAGTCTTGCTGCCAGATGGCGAAGTTGTTAAGGCAGCCACGCTCTCTGGCGCAAACAATTTACTATTCCGTCGCAATTCACAAAGTGGCGCACTTGAAGCTGTAATGCGTACCGGCACCTGGGGTGGGCTTAACTCAGTTCTGCACGCTAACTAGTTCTTCACTCGTTGGAGCAAACCAAGTAGATGGCAGTTTGGATCGACTGCGGAAAGTCTCTCCACTTAATTTAATTTTTTTACCAGCGCTTGATTTTGCCTCAATCACTTTCACTGAACCCGTTTCGTTCAGCGTTAAAATCTTGACTGACACAACATCGGGCAACCCAAAAGCACTAGCCAGAACAGATTGCGCGACATCTCGTTTCCATTTGTGAAAATTCGGATTTAACTTGGGATCAAGCGACCAGGGATCTGGAACTGAGAAGGTGTAGCCGACGTCGCTCCCCCAGGCATTTTTTGAAGTTTCAGTCATGCCGCCTGTTGAAGATCCGAAGTATGTTCGAATCGGTAATGAGTTGCGGGTAACCGTTAATCCAGTGGTTTCAGTGACCGAAGTTCGAGAGACTGCTGCTTTCCAAATTTGCCCCCATCTAGGTTCGGCCTCCTTTGCATAACCAGCAAAATTTTGATCACTAATCGTTGAATAAAGTTCGCAGTCACAACTCTTTTGAATTTTGCCAACCTTACTCATGGCATAACTACGTGATGCAATCGCTTGTGCTTCGAGGGCAGCTGCCGGCCAAGAAGAAGGTACTTCGCTAATCCCCCAAAGATATTCATCATGCAATCTAACTTGATTCACAATCGCTAAACGATTGCCCAATTTGGCATCTTTTATTATCTTCACCTGAATCTGACCGTAACGATATCTAGTCGTTTTCTTTGTATGAGTTAATGATAAAATTGAATCTGGTCCAGCTAAATATCTAGTGCCGCTCCAGCGGATAGTTAATGAATCAACTGGAGTTAAAATCGTGGTAATGCCAACTTGAGTTGTAGTAATCGCAACTTGCTTACCCGAAACCGTTAACCTGACTGAATCTTTTGCCGCCAAGACTGAAAGAAATTGTGGTTCGGTGCCATCACCAGAAATCAATTGCAAAGACATACCAGGCGTATCACTTTTTAACGAAGCCGAAGTCAACTGGTGACCAATGTTTACGCGCAGAATTTGATCATCAGTTAATGGCAATACATCACTGCCGGGATAGAAATAATTCATAATGGCCGTCGCGGTATCTCCAGCCAGCGCTAGGCCACGAGCTCCAATCTGACTCATGCCCACACCATGTCCATAACCTTTTCCGGAGAATGAAATTGCTGCAGGTACTTCAGCCGAAGCTGATGGCAAATTGGCTAGCGCTAAAATTGAAATCAAGATGGCTGCCAAAGCCTTGAAATTAAGTCGTTTCAAGGTTAATCCTGAGGCACTAAGGATTTAGGCGAAGTAATAAAGCCAGCGCCCCAAGACATCTGCATCGTGAATAGGACTGCAGGCATCAAGATTTTTTCCAGTAGACCTTTGCCAAGCATTATTCCTGCGATCAACGTGAAACCTGCATAAACGCCGGCTGGAATAAGGAGCCAAGGCGAAACTAGCAAGCCAGCAATTAGTGAAATTAGCGTTCCGGCTAGAGCGACGGGTGGCGCTAGGTATCGATAATTAATGGTGCCCGCATGTTTGCGTGATACTACACGGCGCCAACGGCCATATTCGAAATATTGTTTTGCCAGTGCTGCCAAATTTGGCCTTGGTCGGTAAGTAACTACTAGGCGCGGATCAAAATAGATTTTGCCACCGCGTTCGCGCAAGCGAAAGTTTAGTTCCCAATCTTGGGCGCGAATGAATCTTTCATCAAAACCACCAATTTCATTTAGTGCAGCTCGCAGGAAGCAACCCAAATACACGGTATCTACTTCACCAGAGCCACCACCCGTGTGAAACTTGGCAGCACCGACACCAAGCGGGCTACGCATTGCTCGAGCCACACTTTTTTCAAATTTAGTTTTTCCAACGGCACCCATTAATCCACCAACATTTACGGCACCAGTTTTGCGAAGTAGTTCAACTGCGATGGAAAGATAATTGCTAGGAATTTCAGCGTGCCCATCGACTCTTACAATAATTGGTGAGTTTGATTTTGCGAGCGCAATATTTAAACCAGCAGCCGTACGCCCCGTTGGATTTAAGACGACAACGACTCGGGAATCAGATTTGGCTAACTCATTTGCAATTTCTAGAGTTTCATCTTTTGATGGCCCAATCGCCAAGATAACTTCGAACTTGCCTTGATAATCCTGCCTAAGAATTGCCTTAACCGCATCAGCTAAATGGTTTGCCTCATTTAGGACTGGCAAAATCACGGAGAGATCCGGTGAGGTAGATAACTCAACTTTTCTCGGGGTAGGTGCGGTAGTCATAGCCCCTAAACCGTATCGCCCAAGTACGCTTTCGCCATGTCTTCGCCTCGCAAACACAGCCGTGCTATTCGGGCGATTACCTCACTTTCGGTTGGAATTGTGGCCCTTTCTGCCGTTGGCTGGCTTGGACTGGGCCGAATTAGCGGATCGTTAAACCGAACTGATGCATTTGCTGGCGTCAATAACCGTCCCGATAAACCAACTAGTGCGATGAATTTATTGCTAGTGGGTTCAGATAACCGTGCGGGTTTAACAAAAGCGCAGATTCGTGAGCTTTGGGTGGGCGGAACTGAAGTTGCAGCTGGCTCTCGCTCAGACACGATGATTCTTGTGCACATTAGTAAAGCGCGTGATAGCGCAGTAATAATTTCGCTTCCCCGAGATTCGTTAGTAACAATTCCAGAACATGTAAGCAGTTTGGATAAAACCAAGATCGTTCCTGCGCGCAAAAATAAATTGAACGCGGCTTTTAGTTTTGGTGGAGCTCCTCTCTTAATCGAAACACTCGAAGGTGAAACTGGCCTTCGAATTGATCATTACATCGAGATTAACTTCTTGGGCTTCAAAAATATTATTGATGCTCTAGGTGGAATCGATGTTTGCGTGAAGAAAGATATTGATGATCCAAAATCTAATTTAGTGCTTTCGGCTGGACTACAAACTCTCGATGGAATCCAAGCTTTGAAATATGTGCGAACTCGCTACTTCGATGGGCAAGGCGATATTGGTCGAATGAAACGTCAGCAAGAGTTTATGTCAGCCGTCTTACAAAAAGCGACCAGCACAGGTACGCTGCTTAATCCCATCAAATTAGTTAACTTCTTTAATGCTGCGATTAAAACCGTTACAACTGATAATGATTTTAATAAAAATGACCTTTTGACTTTAGGTAAGCAACTAAAGAACTTATCAGCCGATCGAGTTCGCACTCTGACTATTCCGCTCTCTAATGCAAATGGTCGTGCAGAGGGTGTTGGCTCGGTCGTAATTTGGGATAGCGTCCTCGCGCCTGATTTGTTCAATCGATTGCTGAACGATCAACCAATAATTGATGAAGTTAAAGCGACGCCTTCGGCGAGTGCTTCGCCAACAACAACTATCGTCGATAAGTTTAAGACTCAAACCGCCTCAGATAACGCTTGCCTGACTGCAAAATAGGGGAATAAAGATGAAAATGAAGTTATCCGTAATCGGAACTGGTTACCTGGGTGCTACTCATGCTGCTTGCATGTCATCCCTAGGTTTTGAAGTAATCGGAGTTGATACCGATGCTGCAAAAATTGCCCAGTTAAGTAGCGGCCAACTACCTTTTTATGAACCGGGCTTAGATACTTTGTTGGCCGATGAAGTTAAATCTGGTCGTTTAACTTTCACAACAGATTTCTCACTCGTAGCAGATGCTGACATGCACTTTGTTTGCGTCGGAACACCGCAGAGTAAAGATGGCCTGGCTGCTGATTTAACCTATGTGCGTTCATCAGTAGCCGCAATTACCCCACACTTAAAGCCAGGTTCATTGGTAGTTGGAAAATCAACTGTGCCTGTAGGAACCGCGCAATCACTTCGTGAAGAACTTCTCAAAGCAGCACCGCATGCAGATCTAGCTTGGAACCCAGAATTCTTACGAGAAGGTTTTGCGGTAGAAGATACTTTGCGCCCAAATCGTTTGGTGGTTGGCGTAACTAGCGATAAAGCCGAAGAAATGTTGAAGGAAGTTTATGAACCAGTCCTTGCTCTCGGCACACCCTGGATTCGCGCTGATCTACCAACAGCTGAATTAGTTAAAGTAGCGGCTAACTCATTCTTAGCAACCAAGATCTCATTTATCAACGCAATGGCTGAGGTTTGCGAAGCAGCAGGTGGCGATGTCACAGTATTAGCAAAGGCCATCGGTTATGACCCACGAATTGGCAATCGATTTTTGCAAGCTGGTATCGGTTTTGGTGGCGGCTGCTTGCCAAAAGATATCCGTGCATTCATGGCTCGCGCTGAAGAGCTGGGCGCAAAACAAGCCCTTGAGTTCTTAACTGAAATCGATGCGATTAACTTGCGTGCGCGTCAACGGGTAATTGATGTCGTACGCGCTGATCTTTCCGATGATTTAACTCAGTACAAGATTGCGGTCTTAGGTGCTGCATTTAAGCCAGATAGCGATGATGTGCGTGATTCCCCAGCTTTGGATATCGCAGCACAATTACATGCAGCTGGTGCCAAAGTAGTCGTGCACGATCCTAAAGCGATTGAAAATGCCCGCAAGAGATTCCCGAACTTAGGCTTTGCTGAATCAGTCGAAGAATGCGTTGCGGGGGCTGATTTAATCTTGCACTTAACCGAATGGAAGCAATATCGAGAGCTCGACCCGGTAGCGATTAAAGCTTTAACTAAAGGGGCGATGATCATCGATGGTCGCAACGCGCTTGACCGTGAACTTTGGCGAGCAGCTGGCTGGAAATTCCACGCCTTAGGTCGTACGGATTAATGAATACCACTGAAACAATTTCGCAAGTTCTTGAGCTTAATAATTGGGCAATTGTTGGCTTAAGCAATAACCCAGATCGTCCGGCATTTGGCGTTGCCAAGCTATTGCAAGATAAAGGTCATCAAATTTTCCCAGTGCATCCTAAAGGCGAAGCGGTTCATGGCGTACCTGGCTATCAATCGCTGCAGGATATCCCGGTTCAAATCGAGGTAGTTGACTGTTTTGTAAATTCAAATTTAGTTGGCGAAGTTGTAGATCAAGCGATTGCAATCGGGGCAAAGGCAGTTTGGTTGCAACTTGGAGTGATTGATCAAGCTGCAATTGAGCGAGCTCAAGCGGCAGGTCTGTTAACCGTGATGGATCGCTGTCCGGCGATTGAGTACCAGCGCTTTATTTAAAACTAAATTAAAAGCCAGTCTTGTGGCTACGACGCGCAGTTAAATTAACGCCTTTAGCTTTAGCTTCACTTTCCATTTCTTTCAAGTGATCTGCAACTTGCTGTGAAATCTTTTCGTCGCTGATTCCTAAAATGCGAGCAGCCAATATTCCCGCGTTCTTAGCATTTCCAATTCCCACAGTTGCAACTGGAATACCACCTGGCATCTGCACAATTGAGAGAAGTGAATCCATGCCATCTAAATTCTTAAGCGGAACTGGTACGCCAATTACGGGAAGTGTTGTTAGAGCTGCCACCATGCCAGGTAAATGTGCAGCGCCACCAGCGCCAGCAATAATTACCTTAGTCCCAGCACTTTTTGCGCCTTGGGCAAATTCCACCATTTCAAGTGGCATGCGATGAGCGGAGACAACTGCAGTTGAATATGAAATGCCAAATTTATCGAGAACTAGTGCGGCTTCTTCCATGACTGGCCAATCTGAATCTGACCCCATGATGATTGCTACATCACTCATCGATTACTCCGCTCATATAGTCGATCGCATGTTGTACTTCAGTAGTTAATTCTACGAGATTTTCACCAAGCAAAGTCACATGACCAATCTTGCGCCCAGGTTTAACTTCTTTGCGATATTGATGAACCTTTAGTTTTGGGGTGCGAGCAAGTAAGTGCAAATAAGGTCGATACATATCTGGCTTGTCGGCCCCTAATACATTTCCCATGACAGCATATTGCGCAGTCATCGAGGTATCGCCAAGTGGCAAATCTAGGATTGCTCGTAAATGTTGCTCGAACTGACTAGTAACAGAACCATCAATAGTCCAATGGCCAGAATTATGTGGTCGCATTGCCAACTCATTGATAAATAACTGTTCACCTTTAACAAACATTTCTACCGCCATAACACCAACTAATTTAATTTCGGCGGCAATACTTAGTGCCATTTGTTGTGCTTCTTGGCCAAGTGCTTCGGTTAAATCAGGAGCTGGTGCAATCGTCATGGTACAGATGCCATCACTTTGCACTGTTTGAGTAGGTGCCCAAGTTGCAGCCTGTCCATGTGGTGAACGAGCTACCATTACTGAAATTTCAAAATCAAAATCAATTAGCTCTTCGACCAGCAACTTAGGATTATCAAACAAGAGCGTAGTAAGTTCGCTCTCGGAATTAATTTTCCACACGCCACGGCCATCGTATCCACCAGATATTGACTTAGCGATTACTGGATACTCCAGAATTTCACTTGCCCGAGTGACAACTTGCCATTTCGGGGCTAGATAATTTGCTAACTTCTCGCGCATCGCAGCTTTATCTTGTGAATAAATAAAGCTTTCCGAAGCTGGATAGAACTTGAAGCCTTCCTTTTCAAGCGCTCTAATCACTGAGATTGGAATAAGTTCATGTTCGAAAGTTAGTAAGTCACATTTCTTAGCAAATTCACGAACTTGCGCTAAATCTCGATAATCGCCAACTTCAAAGGCAGCGACTTGCGCACCAGAATCAGTTGCAGATTGCGCCAGCAAAACGAGATCGATCCCTAACGCTGCCGCAGGTGCGGCACTCATTCGGCCAAGTTGGCCAGCGCCAATCATGCCGACGCGAGGGAAGGGCGATTTCACTTGCCTATCGTAGGTGAATCACATCGCCTACGTTAACTCGGGCGCCGCTTGCCAACTGCAGCTCACCTAAATCATTGATTCCCATCGCACGCGAATTCAGGATTTCGCCCGAAGGCAAGTGAACTTCAACCTCTTTACCCAGGGTAGAACTCACTTGGCGATACTGCTCGAAACCGATACTAGAACCACTCTCCCAGAGCCCAATGGTTAGTGCGAAGTTCTTTAAAATCTCAGGCAAAAGAACGTTGCGATTTAGCTCTTCAAAATTCTCAATAGCTAGCGAAGTTGCGGTTGGCACTGGTAATTCAGATTTATTCATCTCAACGTTAAGGCCAATTCCAACTACTACTGCATTTTCTCTAGCCTCTACCAGAATTCCGGCAACTTTCTTATCTCCGATAAGTAAATCATTAGGCCATTTTAAATTTGTGACAACTTTTGCATCCAAACTCTTTAACGCATTTACTAAACTTAGCCCGGCGAGTAATGGAATTGCACTCCACTCCAATTTGCTTCGCTTCGGTTCAAGGTAGAGTGAAAAAAGAAGTGCACTAGATTCGGTTGCTTCGAAAGTACGATCCAATCTGCCTCTGCCACCACTTTGAAATTCAGTAACATAGACATCGCCGTGTTGCAGATTTTCTTTTCCGATAAGTTCGGTTTGGGTGGATGTAACGCTTTGAAAAACACTTACCCGCCAGTAACTGCCGCGCAATGTCGCGTTCATCGCACTCTCATTTAGTGCTTCGCGAACCATTTCGACCTCCATAACTAGTACCGTAGGGGCATGAAGCCAGATCTGCATACTACTGCCGGAAAAATTGAAGATCTTCGCAATCGCTTAAATGAAGCTGTCCATGCTGGATCTGAAAGCGCAATTGACAAGCAACATGCCAAAGGAAAAATGACTGCGCGCGAGCGCGTTGAAAAACTAGTAGATGCTGGTTCATTTACTGAGTTCGATGAGTTTGCTCGCCACCGTTCAGTCAATTTCGGCATGGAGAAGAATCGCCCATACGGAGATGGCGTAATTATTGGTATCGCCACAATTGATGGTCGCAATATCGCTCTCTTCTCTCAAGATTTCACCGTGATGGGCGGAAGTCTTGGCGAAGTAATGGCCGAAAAAATCGTCAAGATCATGGAATACGCTCTCAAGAATGGCATGCCATTAATCGGAATTAGTGATTCTGGTGGTGCTCGCATTCAAGAGGGAGTGTCTGCTCTCAGCGGATATGGTCGAATCTTTAGATTAAACACGCGTTCATCTGGGGTAATCCCACAGATTTCCTTAATTCTCGGCCCCTGTGCAGGTGGTGCAGCTTATTCACCAGCGCTAACAGATTTCACCGTAATGGTTAATGAAACTTCACATATGTTTATTACCGGGCCAGATGTAATCAAGACGGTAACCGGCGAAGAAGTTGGCATGGAAGAACTAGGTGGTGCTCATACTCACAACACCAAGACCGGTAATTCACATTACTTAGCCCAGAATGAAGATGATGCAATCGATTATGTCAAAGCACTTCTTTCTTATTTGCCTAGCAACAATATGGATGGCGCACCACACTTGCCAGCAACTGAAAGTTTGGAAAAGAAGTTAACCGATAACGCCCTAGATACTTTGATTCCGGATAGCCCTAATCAGCCGTACGACATGAAGGTGTTAATTCAAGCGCTGCTGGATGAAGGTGAATTTCTAGAAGTTCATTCGTTATTTGCGCCTAATATCGTAGTTGGATTTGGTCGCATTGAAGGCGAATCAGTTGGCATCATTGCAAACCAACCACAGCAATTAGCTGGCACGTTAGATATAAATTCCAGTGAAAAAGCAGCGCGCTTCTTACGTTTCTGCGATGCCTTTAATATTCCAATTCTTACCTTGGTTGATGTGCCTGGCTTCTTGCCCGGAACTGAACAAGAGTGGGACGGCATTATTCGCCGGGGCGCTAAATTACTTTATGCTTACGCTGAAGCTTCGGTGCCACTAGTTACTTTGATTACTCGCAAAGCCTATGGTGGCGCATTTATCGTGATGGGCTCAAAATATATTGGTGCCGATATCAATTTAGCTTGGCCGAGTGCAGAAATTGCAGTTATGGGCGCTCAAGGCGCCGTAAATATTCTCTACCGCAATGAACTAAAAGACGCTGCGGATCCTGCACGCAAGCGAGCTGAATTAATTACCGAGTACAACGAAACTTTAGCTAATCCTTACTTAGCTGCTGAGCGTGGATATATCGATGCGGTAATCGAACCAAATCAGACCCGCGAATACATCACCAAGGCCTTTAGATCTTTGAAGACGAAGCGCGATGCTCTACCACCTCGCAAACACGGAAACATTCCACTCTAATGACAGCCCCAAAAACCACTTTTACCGTTACTGCTGGCAACCCTTCTGCTGATGAACTTGCCGCAATCGAAATCGCGCTGGCAAATCACAAACGTGAAGAGCTAAAGCCGGTTGTTAAGCGAAGTGTTTGGGCGATGCCTTTGATGCGTACTCAACTACCGCAACAGATTAAGTTCGGGTCAGGACGTAATTTCTAAGATGACCAGATTGATTTTAGCTTCAGCATCTACTTCACGCAGGCGACTACTTGAGTCAGCTGGCTTGAAACCCGAGATTATCGTCAGCCATGTTGACGAAGAAACTGATTTTTTCAATGCAATGTCACCTGCCGATATGGTGATCGCCCTTGCAATTACCAAGGCACATACTGTTCGTGAGCAGATTTCAGGCGATGCGGTAATCATTGCTTGTGATTCCACCTTTGAATTCGAGGGGGTTTCACTCGGTAAACCAGGCACCCCAGATGTAGCTACCGA
>JBILOR010000018.1:0-14485 GCA_044374325.1 Candidatus Planktophila sp. | reverse complement strand
CGACTTTGGGAAGACCCCTGGTTGAATTTGCAACAAATGATGTTCCCAGGTCTAGTTCTTGGTATTGCTGTTGCTGCTCCGGTTATGCGAACAACCAGATCAGCCTTACTTGAAACTGTAGATAAGGATTTTGTAAGAACCGCAGTTGGCAAAGGTGTAAATCCAAGAAAAGTTCAAACACGTCACGTTTTGCGAAACTCCTTAATCCCGATTGTGACTATGACTGGAATTCAATTTGGCTACCTTCTAGGTGGCGCCGTCATTGTAGAAAACATTTTCTCGCTACCGGGAATGGGTCGACAAGTTCTATATGCGATCACTCGACGCGAGTACGCAACTGTGCAAAGCAGCGTTATGGTTTTTGCCATTTTATTCATAGCTATCAATGTGATTACTGATTTGATTTATCGCAAAATTGACCCAAGGATCAAAAAATGAAACGTGATCCATTAAAACCTAAGGGTGGTCTGTACTACTACATGCAAAGCACCAGTGGAATTGTTGGTGCACTTTTATTGCTGTTCATGGTGATTGTTTCAATTTGTGCGGTTTTTGGTTGGATGCCACATGATCCACTTGAGCAAAATGTAGAGTTCGCAATGCAAGGTCCGAGTACAACCTTTTGGTTTGGAACTGATGAATTTGGCCGGGATATATTCTCGCGCTCACTTGACGGAATGCGCAGGTCTCTAACAGTTTCGGTTTCAGCGGTTTCGATCGCAGCATTTTTCGGGGTAATTTTAGGCATTTTGAGCGGTTATTTAGGCCGCTGGTTTGATCAGCTAATCGTGCGATTGAGCGATGTAATTTTCGCTTTCCCAGCCATTCTGCTTGCTTTAGCAATAGTCAGCACACTTGGAAACTCTTGGTATCAAACATCACTTGCAATTGCAGTTGTTTACACACCAATCTTTATACGAGTTGCACGCGGGCCAGTGTTGACAGTTAAAGAGATGGATTATGTAAAAGTTACTCGAATATTGGGTTTCTCTTCGCTTCGCATTCTGCGTAAACATATTTTGCCTAATGTGACTGCCCCAATCGTGGTACAGGTAGCGCTCTCGCTTTCCTGGGCGATTTTGACTGAATCAGGTTTAAGTTTCTTAGGTCTTGGTACTCAACCACCTAATGCTTCACTTGGATTAATGGTCTCTGAAGCTCAACCAATTGCAGCTTTTGCATGGTGGGCACTTTTCTTCCCATCTGCATTTATCACTATCGTGGTTGTTGGCCTTAACTTAGTTGGCGATGGATTACGCGACGCTCTTGATCCAGCTCGGAGAAGTTCATGAGTAAACCACTTCTCTCGGTCAGCGGCCTAGGTATCTCCACAGTGCAAGATCCTCGTAGCCTGGTTAACAGCGTCTCTTTCGAAATTATGCCTGGCGAAGCTGTTGGCGTAGTGGGTGAGAGTGGATCTGGAAAAACTCTTACCGCGCTATCTATTCTAGGTTTACTCCCACGCGGAGTTGCGATTGCCGGTGGTTCAATCGAATTCAACGGCACTGACCTAACCAAAGCCGATTCAGAAACTATGCGTAACTTACGCGGCTCAGATATTTCAATGGTTTATCAAGATCCGATGACAGCGCTAAATCCGGTAATGAAGTTGGGTCGACAACTACTAGAAGTTATCGAATCACATGAAAAATTGGATAGTGGCTCAATCGCTCGGGTTGAAGCAACCCTGCGCGAAGTAGGCATTCCACAGGTAGAACGCGCTATGGAGAGCTATCCGCATGAGTTTTCTGGCGGCATGCGCCAGCGCGTAATGATCGCAATGGCTTTACTGCTCTCACCTAAATTATTGATTGCAGATGAACCAACAACAGCACTCGATGTCACAATTCAACAGCAGATCTTGGCGCTAGTTTCTGAACAACGACGCAAGCGCGACATGTCGATGCTTTGGATTACGCACGATTTAGGCGTTGTAGCTAACTTAGTTGACCGGCTAATTGTTATGTATGCCGGCAATATCGTCGAAGCCGGCACAGTTCAAGAAATCTTTACTAACCCGCAGCATCCATATACACATGGTTTGTTATCTTCACTTCCATCGCGTACCGACAAATCTCGCAAGCGTCTAACTTCTATTCCCGGAGTTCCCCAAAAGCCTTGGCTAGTTGGCAACACCTGCGCTTTTGCGCCGCGCTGTTTTAAGGCAACTGCAGATTGCACCGCTTCTGCGCCAAAGTTAGTCGGTGCTTTAGAAAAATCAGTTGCTTGTTTTCATCCGATGGGAGATAAATAATGTCTCTAGATATTGTTAATGTTGAAAAGCGTTATTTAAACCGAGCTTCTGGAACAACCATCAATGCCCTAAATGGCGTTTCTATTAAAGTTGAAGTTGGTCAAACCTTAGGTATCGTCGGTGAAAGTGGTTGTGGTAAGTCAACACTTGCTCGCGCCGTTGTAGGCCTTGAAGTTCCATCAGCGGGCTCAATTACCTGGGATGGCGCGATAATTGATAATAAAGCTAAAGATCGCTTGAAATCCCATCACTCACAAGTGCAATTAGTTTTTCAAGATCCATATTCATCTCTTAACCCACGTCAGCAAATCGAAGATTCAATTGCCGAAGCGATTGAAGTTCACGGCTTAGTTGCAAAAGAGAAGATCACAGATCGAGTCACCGAGCTTTTGGTTATGGTAGGTCTTGACCCCGATCTGCGAAATCGCTACCCTCACCAACTTTCAGGCGGTCAGCGTCAACGTGTTTGTATTGCTCGTGCTCTCTCGGCTGAGCCTAAATTACTGGTTTTAGACGAGCCGGTATCAGCTCTCGATGTATCCGTGCGCGCCGAGGTAATGAATCTTCTGATTGATCTCCGCAAAAATTTAGGGCTAACCTACATTTTCATTAGCCACGATCTAGCGATGATTAGATATATCAGCGATGTCATTGCAGTTATGTACCTTGGCAAAATTGTTGAATTTGGCACCTGGGAAGAAATCATCGAAAGCCCAGTGCATCCATATACCAAAGCGCTTATTGCCGCGATGCCTGATCACAGCATTATTGGCGATCCAACTATGTTGGCACGTACCCTAGAAGGCGAAGTACCTGACCCGGTTAATCTTCCCAGCGGCTGTTCTTTCCATTCCCGTTGTGTTCTAGCCGTACCAAGTTGTTCAACTATTGCACCAACGCTTCGCGATATTTCAAATGGTCACTTAGTAGCTTGTTCGGAGGTTTAACATGAAGGTCATCGGCATGATTTCAGGAACTTCTTACGATGGCATCGATGTTGCCTGCTGTGAGTTCGTGCAGAGCGGGGACTTAGTCGAAGTTCGAGTAATCGGATTTGAGTCAATCAATTATTCTGACTCATTACACGAGATGATTGCAGATTCAATGCCACCTCGTAAAGTGGATATGGAACGAGTCTGCATTCTAGATACCAAGATCGGTCAAGCATTTAGTGCAGCCGCTCAGAGCGCTATGAAGAAGTTTAACTTTGAACCAGATCTAATTGTCAGTCATGGCCAAACTCTTTTTCACTGGATTGATACTGATCACAAAGCTAAAGGCACCCTGCAACTAGGTGAGCCAACCTGGATCGCTGAAGAAACCGGCGTGCAAGTTCTTTCAAATATTCGATCTCGCGATGTTGCAGCTGGCGGACATGGTGCCCCACTTGTAAGTATCGTCGATCAATTATTACTAGGTCACTCTGCAGAGCCAGAAGGAGCACTTAATTTAGGTGGTATTTCAAACATCACAGTGGCGGGTATCAACCTAACTCCGCTTGCTTATGACATTGGTACTGCTAATTGCTTACTAGATGCCGCTATTTATGCTCATTCCGCGGGTAAATACTCCTACGATGCCGATGGCAAATTAGCTGCCAGCGGCACCGTTGATAAGGATTTACTCGCAAAATTCTTAACTGAACCTTATTACCAATTGCCGGCACCAAAATCGACTGGTAAAGAGTTATTCCATCTGGATTACTTAATTGAATATGCTGGCCCGGTTTCTTCATGGAACATTGCAGATTTAATGGCGACTCTGCTTGAACTAACTGTCGAGACCGTTGCAATTGAAGTAGAAAAATTTAACCTGGCTAAGTTATATATTGCAGGTGGCGGTTCAGCCAATCCAGTAATGATGGCAAGATTGCAAGAGCGCTTAACTAATTGCCAAGTTCTTTCAATGCAAGTTCTCGGAATTGATCCGCGTGCAAAAGAAGGTCTGATGTTTGCCTTGATTGGTTATCTTGCACTTAATGGACAGCCAGGTCAGATTCCAAGTTGCACTGGAGCAAATGGCGAACGAATTCTTGGCTCACTCACACCAGGCAAGGGTGCATTTGTTTTGCCACAACGACCAAATATTCAACCGACCAAGTTGCGAGTTATTGAGTAATTGCTTTGCACAACATTTCGATCTGGGGAATCTGCCAGCGTTCATCTGTTTTTTCACGCCCAGTTTCAGCAAATCCAGATTTTCGATATAGCCCGATTGCAATTGGATTCTCTTTAAATACCCAAAGCGTGATATCTGGTTTGCCGATTTGGGTTAGTTCAGCAACAACTTTACTTAGTAATTTAGTTCCGACACCTTTGCCCGCACTTTCTGGTGATACATATAGCGAGAACAAGTGGCCTTTAGTCGCATCATCTGGGTCGCTTCCAAAACTGACAAAACCTAACCCGATTTCTGCTTCTTCAGCAATCAAGGTATATCGCCCGGGTTTTGGATTAGCGGCGTTACTTAACAATTTAGTAGCTGCCTCAATGTCCATTGCAGCTCGAACCGAATCACTAATTAAGTCTCGATATGAAATATTCCAGCAAGCCCGAAATATCGTCACCAGAGACCCTAAATCTTGGCTATTTACCGGGCGGATATTCACAATTGAGAGTCTAGTCGGAGCTCGTGCATGAGTGAAGTGATTAACACTCGAGTAAGCACCTACTCCCGAGATTTACGAGAACGATTTATTACAGCGCTTCGTGGAGTTTCAGAATATCAAGTCATAAATTTTGAAATTTGCGATGAGTTAGGAAACTGGCATGTCGGTGAAACTGTAGAGACCCCAAGGATAACCGGCGATAGTCACGAACAAATCATGAGAGAACTAGATCATGATGCCCCAGCTCTAATTGTTGGTTTAGATATTGCCGAAGCCATCATTGAATTACAAAACTCAAGATTAACTGGCAGCAGCAAGGCAGCGATTGATATTGCGCTGAATGGGGCGCTCGGCAAAGGTGTTGTGAGTGGATTTTCAGTAGCAACTGATGTCACTGTCCCGATAACTACAGTTGATCACTTGCCTCAACTTATCTCTGATCGGGTAGCTGCAGGTTTTACTTATTTTAAAGTTAAGGCAAACCTAGAACCAGTTACTGAGCTAATTGAGAAATTAAAAATCATTCGAGAGTCACTACCAATAGGCTGCCACCTTAGAGTTGATGCAAATCAAGCTTGGACGCTTGAGCACACTCTTGAGGTAATCTCTGCAATCTCGAACTCCGGAATAGAAATTGATTATCTGGAGCAACCGACACCAGCTCGAGACTTCAAGGCGCTAGCGAAAGTAAAAGCCAATTCACCGATTCCGATTATGGCCGATGAATCTTGTTTTACCTCAGCTGATTTGAAGGAGCTAATCGAGCTAGATGCGATGGATTTAGTAAATCTAAAGTTACTTAAAACAGGTGGCTTAACTCTCGCCAGAGAGATGGCGAAAACTGCAGCTGCCGCGGGGATAGGTGTATATGTCGGAAGCATGATGGAAGGCGATCAAAGTATTAGGGCGGCAGCAACCTTGGCTGCCGAGATTGCCCCAGATTTGGTGCACGATCTAGATGCCTCTTGGTGGGCCAAAGAGAGCCATTTACGCTATGAAAGTGGCAGGCTTTACCTATGAATAGCGCTGAAACTTTGACCAAAGTCCCTGGCTATTTATTTGCGACCACCAAAAACGGTTTACGCTCGTATTCAGCAAATGGATCACGGCAGAGTTTTGGAGTAGTCGAAGCACAACCAGTAACTCCTAACACCAAGTTTGATTTAGCTTCTTTAACTAAAATTGTCGGAACAACGGCAGCTTTGCTTCACTTAATCGAGTTAGGTGAATTGCAGGTTACTGATTTAGCTTGCAAGTATTTGGATTACTGGCAAGAGACCGATAAATCTGAAATCACAATTGCCGAACTTCTTTCACATCAAAGCGGTTTGGCAGAGTGGCGTCCGCTTTATTTCACTGATGATTTATCAGAAAACGTTGCCGAACAGATTTCTAAAATTCCATTAATTTATCCTAGAAATTCAGGTCGACGTTATTCTGATCTAGGCTTTATTTCACTAGGTGAAATAGTGAAAGCAGTAACAAAGCAGGATTTACCAAATGCGTTTTCAGAATTAGTTTTTAAGCCCCTTAAAATGTATAACACGTCATTCATGCCGGTCTCTGGCGAAACTGCTGCCACATCGCAAGGGGACTGGTACGAGAAAAGAATGGTGGCAACAAATGCGCCCTATAAAGTCGATCTAGATGTTTCTAAATTTCCAAACTGGCGAGAGGAATATTTAGTTGGTCAGCCAAATGACGGAAATTCTTTTCATCGTCTAGGTGGCATCTCTGGTCACGCTGGCCTATTTTCGACCGCCGAGGACCTCTTGATTTTCTCCGAAGCGATCATCGCGAATAAGTGGCAGGCGCATAACTTTTTAAAGGTGCATGGCGACCCGATGCAAGGGTTAGGTTTTAGAAATTGGCGCACTCCAAGTAGTTCAGGCGAGGAAATTTTTTGGGGCCACACGGGCTTTACCGGAATTGCCCTTGGAATTGCGCCCAAACGCCAAAGCGCTGCCCTGCTCTTAACCAACCGGCTACATGCCCAAGGCGAGCCAACCCCAACCGAAGAGCTCTGGCAGCCATGTTTACATGAGTTTTGTGCTCAAATCGTTACCTAAATACCTCAAAATCACCCTTAACTTGGCCAAGAGTTTCACCTAGCATTGCCATCTGCTGAAGGTTTTTTTCATATCGAGCGCGAAGGTGGTGAGTCAGATGGCTAAGAAAAATGTAGTGGCTGAGCCAGCTACCACAGTTTCTTCAGATCTATTGGGCCATATCCGAAATTCACTTTCTGCTTTTCACGCAACGGAACTTGCTATCGCAAGTTGTATTTTGCAGGATCCAGTTCAAGTATCTCGAATGAATATTTCTAAGTTGGCCGAACATAGTGATACTTCGGTTGCCTCGGTAGTTCGCTTTAGTAAGACTGTCGGATATAAAGGCTTTCCAGAATTCCGCATGGCGCTGGTTGGTGAAGTCAGCCGCATGGGCCAAGTCGGCATAGATACTTCTGAACTTGATAGCGGCATTACTGTTGATGATTCTCCGGCTGAGATAATTAGAAAAATTGCTGCTGCCGATGCACTTGCTATTCAAGCAACTGCTCAGAGGCTAGATGTGGCAAGTTTTTCCGCGACCGTTGAAGCTTGGGCTAAAGCAAAAACAATCGGCTTATTTGGCGTGGCATCCGGTGGTTTCGTAGCCATGGATCTACAGCTTAAATTAAATCGCCAAGGTAAGAATGCGATCGCATGGCGTGACAGCCATAATGCTTTGACTTCACTCTCTCTTCTTGGCCCCGGAGATGCACTTGTTGCAATCAGCCATAGCGGAACCACTGTTGACACCGTTGACGTAATGCAGGAGTTTAAGAATCGCGGCGTAACAGTTATCTTGATAACTAATGCTCTTCGTAGCCCAGCAACTGCCGTTGCTGACATTGTTTTGTTCACATCAGCTCGGGAGACCACATTCCGAAGCGGCGCAACTGCAAGTCGTATTGCGCAGTTAACAGTGGTTGATTGTCTTTGTGTTGCTTTAGCACAAAGAAACTGGAGTGGCACTCGTGCTGCTCTGGATGAATCTAGAGCGGCCGTGGGAAGCCGCTCCGGAAGAAAAATGGTCGAATCCAATTCTCGGAAATCGGACCAAAAACCAACCCGCTCTAGAGGAGGAAAATAAGTGAAACTCACTTCACGTCGCACCCGCGGCTTGGTAGCAGCTGCTTTCGCTGTTGGCTCAATTGTTGTTCCAGCAGTCGGCGCTCTACCTGCAAATGCAGCTACAGAATTAACATTCTGGAGCTGGCGTCCAGAGGATAAGGCTTTCTACGAAAAGCAGATTGCTATCTTCGAAGCAGCAAACTCAAGCATCAAAGTTAAGTTCACTCCATACGTAGCAACTGAGTACAACGCGATTTTGGCAACTGCGCTAACTGCAGGCAAAGGTCCAGATATCGTGCAGCTACGTCCATACGGTGGAATGTCTGCGCTTTCAGATGCAGGTAACTTCTTGCCACTAACTACTAAAGATGTTCCAGCGCTTGCAAAGCTAGCGCCAGGAATCTTGGCAGCAGCACAGGGATACACCGACAAGCGTCAATTTGGTGTTCCTTATGCAGCTTCAGTTATGGGTGTTTGGTACAACCCAGACCTATTTGCAAAAGCTGGAATTCGCCAGACTCCAACAACTTTTGATTCATTCATTAACACTTTGAATCGTCTAAAGGCTGCTGGAATCCAACCTCTTGCTAACTCAAGTGGTAACCCAGGAAACGGTCCAGGTCTCGAGCAGATGCACGCGACAATCGCACCTACTTTCTATGGTGGTAATACTTACTTCAACGATCTCGTTGCCGGAAGAACAACTTTCACCAACAAGGCTTACGTTGATGGACTTGAAGCCGTGAAGACACTTTCAAAGTACTTCCCAGCTGGCCACGAAGGTATTGACTACAACACCGCACGTTCACTATTCGCAACCGGTAAGGCTGCGATTTATATTGGCGGTAACTACGAACTCACCTATTTCAAGCAGGTTAATCCAACTGCGAGCATTGGTTGGTTCCAGGCTCCAGCAAAATCAGCTGGTTCACCTAAGTTCGTAACTGCATGGGGCGATGGCTCATACGCAATCAATGCGAAGACTGATAGCAAGGCTGCTGCTTTGAAGTTCTTGAACTTCTTGGCATCAAAGAAATACAGTCAAGCACAGGTTGATGAGACCTTCATTATTCCAGTAGCTCCAGGCGTGAAGATCACTGATCCTGTTGTAAACAAGATCAACTCAGCTCGCGCTCAGTTCAGCACACCATTCTTGAACGTAGTTGGTTTCCGTTTCGGAACTCCAACTTCTTCAAATATCCTCCAACCTGGTCTCCAGAAGTTGGTATCTGGTGGAACAACAGCTGCAGCTCTTGCAAAAGACACTCAAGCTGCAGTTGCTTCTTGGTACAAGCCACAAGCTGGCAAAGAATAAATAGCTAACTAAGGGCTGGGTGCAGGGTGAAACCTGCACCCAGCTTCTTTAATATCTTTAGAAAGATGGAAATGCAAAGCCGAACTTTGAAACAGCAGCAACGAAAATTCATTTGGATTTTCTTGGCACCTGGATTACTAACAATTCTTGTTTTTACCACGGTTCCTGCAATTACGACTTTAAGCTACTCATTTTTCAATTGGGAAGGCTTTGTTCGTGGCTCTTTCGCTGGTTTTGAAAATTTCCAAAATCTTTTTAGGTACCCGTGGAAAGATCAATTTCTAGCAGCTCTGGCTCATAACACAATAGTTTTCATTGCGGTAATGCTTATTCAGACTTCACTGGGAATCTTGATTGCATATGCACTATTTAGATTAAAGCGCGGTCAGCGCTTTTTCCGCACTGTTACTTTCTTACCAGTTATTTTCTCGCTGGTAATTGTTGGCTATATGTGGCAAGTAATGCTTAATTCTTACTTTGGCCCGATAAATAAAATTCTCACCGATATTGGTTTAGAGAGCTGGGCGCAACCTTGGCTTGGCCAAACTTCAACTGCGCTTCCAACACTTATTTTCATTAATTTATGGCGCTGGGTAGGCTTCCCAGCAATTATTTTCTTAGCTGGACTAAATGCAATCAGTAATGACTACATTGAAGCGGCAAAGATTGATGGTGCCAAAGAGGGCCAGATATTCCGCAAAATTCTATTTCCATTACTAGCACCATCTATGACCATCATTACGATCCTTACCTTCATTGGTGCCTATGAATGGTTCGATCTGCCCTATGTAATTGGCGGGACTGTTGGTAGTCCAGCCGGCTCTACCGATACTTTGGCGCTTATGTTCTATCGACTCTCATTTGGTAGCGCTGATTCAGTGTCAAATAATATTGGAGTTGGCTCTGCCCTCGGAGTAATCATTTTCCTTATCGTGGGCGTAGGTGCAGCCGTGGGTTCTAATTTGATGCGTCGACGTGAGGTAGAGCAATGATCAGCAAATTACTTACCGGCACATTTTTCAAGGCCGTTTTAATAATCAATGCGCTATTAGTTCTATTGCCAGTTTTCTTTTTGTTGAACTCGGCGCTTCGTGAAACCGGTAGTTTTGGCGCAAATCCACTCGAACTAGCTCGTGATCCAGAGTGGAGTAACTTCACGCAGGTTTGGGCAGATGGTGAATTCCCGATTTTCTTAAAGAACTCATTGATTGTCACCTTAGGTTCATTGGTCGTAATTTTAATCTGCGCACTTGGCGCCGGTTTCATTTTGGGCCGCTACCAATTTAAGGGTAATGGCTTGATTTATGGCTTCGTTTTAACTGGCATGTTAGTACCAGCCAAGTTGGCAATCTTGCCGCTCTTCATTCAATTGAAATGGATGAACTTAATCGATTCACATATTGGCTTGATTCTGGTTTATGCATCCGGCGCACTACCGGCGGCAATTTTTATTATGGCGGGCTTCTTTAGATCACTTCCTGCCGATATTGATAGCGCCGCGCGAATTGATGGAGCTTCGGAACTTCAGCTACTGCGATTGGTTCTGGCCCCATTGGTGCGACCAGGTTTAGCAATTGTGGCAATTTACTCAGCAATTCCAATCTGGAATGACTTCTTCTTGCCGTTAGTGTTTTTGCAAAGCCCAGAGAAAAAGACGATTATGCAAGGCCTTACTCTCTTCTTTGGTGAGTATTCCTCTCAATGGGGCGTGCTCTTTGCAGGTTTAAGCATTGCTGCGCTACCACTCATCATCTTGTACTTGCTGCTCTCAGAACAATTTATTAAGGGACTTACTGCCGGAGCTGTGAAAGGCTAGCGGTATGAGTTACCTAGGAATAGATGCTGGCGCAACCGCAACTAAATGGGCTTTATATGACGGTTCGCAGATTGTGGCTTCGGGAAAATGTGCGGCTATGGATGGCCATATTTACCGACCCGAATCTAAAGCTCGCGCAAATGAAGTATTAACCGAGATCTCAGCTGCGGTAAATGGTGCTGAGATAAGTGGTGTTTTTGCTGGTATCACGGGCGCGGCTGCCGAAGATAGCGCAACTGACCCACTCGGTCAGATTTTTCATAGCTATTTTCCTAATGCAAACGTTCGTATTGTTCACGATATCGAGTTGGCGTATTACGCAAACTTTGAAGTCGGTGAAGGGATTCTGCTTTACGCGGGTACTGGTTCAATTGCTATGTATATCGATGATGAAGCAGGCCCAGTTCGCGCAGGTGGTTGGGGATATTTATTAGGAGACGAAGGTGGCGCATATTGGATTGGGCGCGAATCAATTCGCTGGGTACTTGCCGGCCTTGATACTGGTGAAGAAGTAGCGCCAGATTCGTTAAGTGATGTGATCTTGAGAGAGATCGGAGCGACAAATTGGGATGGCATCAAAGCATTTGTTTATTCCAGCGAGCGTTCTGAGATTGCAAAATTGGCAGCAATTGTTGGTCGGTTAGCAGATGCTGGTGATGCCGATGCGCAAGGAATTATTTACGAAGCAAGTCAGTTCTTAATCGCATTAGTGCACCAACTAGATACCCAAATTGAAAATGCGCCACGTATTGTTATTGCCGGGGGAGTCTGCCAAGAAGGATCCTTTATGGCAAAAGCGCTTAACTCATTCTTTAGTGAGCGAATCAGTATTTCTGATTGCGATATCGCGCAACGCGCAGCAGAGTTAGCGATAGATATTTAAAAGCTTAAAAATATTTTGCTACTCAGCGATTTTTACGCGCTGCAGTGCTTGATCTAGCCGAGAGACTTCGTAAATCTCCATACCGGTAATTTTCACATCTGAACCAACTGGCACCAGAGCCCGCTTAAAACCTAAGCGATTAGCTTCAGCTAAACGGCGCGAGACACCACTGACTTTGCGGATCTCACCAGCTAGCCCGACCTCGCCAATTGCCACTAAATCAGCAGGTAAAGCAAGGGCTTTGGCAGCCGAAGCCACAGCTAATGCAAGCGCTAAATCGGCAGCTGGTTCGGACATTTTCATGCCACCAACTGTTGCAGCGTAAACATCGCGACCACCAATGCGCACATTTGCCCGAAGTTCAAGTACGGCCAAAGTCATTGAGGTTCGAGCGGAATCAAGTCCACTAGTTACACGACGAGCATTTCCGAAATCATTTTCTCGCCCTTGTGAAACCAGTGCTTGAATTTCAGCTAATAACGGACGACGACCTTCGAGCGTAACTGTTACGCAAGTACCTGGAACTGGTTCGGCATGACGTGAAGTAAAGAGACCAGTTGGATCAAGAACACTTTCGATTCCAGTATCACTTAAATCGAAACAACCAACTTCATCGCTAGCACCAAATCTATTTTTGATGGCTCGGATTAAACGCAGTCTGGAATGACGTTCGCCTTCGAATTGTAAAACTACGTCAACAATATGTTCGAGCAATCGCGGGCCGGCAATCGAGCCATCTTTAGTTACGTGACCAACCAATAGCAAAGTAATATCGCGGTCTTTGCAAATACGAATTAGCGCACCAGCAACTTCGCGTACTTGTGTTACACCGCCAGGTGCACCATCGGCTGCGCTTGACCCAATAGTTTGGATTGAGTCAATAATTAATAATTGCGGTTTTACTTCATCAATATGTGTGATTACCGCGCCTAAATCAGTTTCAGATGCCAACCACAACTTTGGATCAATTGCGCTAATGCGTTCGGCGCGCAAACGAACTTGCGAGGCTGATTCTTCGCCACTTATGTAAAGCGCCGGAATATGATTTTTGGCAGTTTGTGCGGCAACCGAAAGCAAAAGCGTTGATTTTCCAACCCCTGGTTCGCCGGCCAACAAAATTGCCGCCCCTGGAACTAAGCCACCACCTAGTACGCGATCGAGCTCAGATACCCCAGTTGGTTTGGCGCTTGCCGCAGATAAATCAACATCACCGATTGGAGTTGCTGAATGCGTCACTCGACCAGCTACTAGTGACAGTTTCTTAGGTGCGGCAATCTCTTCGACGGTTCCCCAAGCCTGACATTCACCGCAGCGGCCGACCCATTTCTGCGAAGTCCAGCCACATTCGCTGCACTTAAAGGGGTCCTTTTCTACCTTGGCCATAACGAAACCCTAGATGCTAGGACTGACTTTTTTCTTTCTGCGCCTGCAAAGTTGCTGGATGCTGAAGAACAAATAGCGGAAGTGAACGGGCCTGTGCTGCTCTGATTCCTTCAACACGCGCATCGCAGAGCTTGGCCAGAATGTCGTAAGCAGGTTGTCCCATCAGCGCAACTAACTCGGCACGATTTGAGAGATAAACCGGTTGGGTTCCGACATGGGCATCGGAGTTACTAGTGCAGTACCAATCGAAATCTTCGCCACCATCGCCCCAAGCAAGGCGCTCATATTCACCAAGAACCGTAATTGAATAAGTTCGCTCGCCAACTTCGCGCGACTCAAAAGAACGGCGCATGGGCAACTGCCAACAAACATCTGGCTTGGTTTCAACAAAATGTTTATTCTCTTTTTGTGCGAGATGATGAAGTACGCAACCAAAAGAGCCGGTAAAGCCAGGAGCTTCATGACCTTTACGGTTTAAGAAAATACAAGATTCTTCAACTACTCGAGTCTTTCGTTCGTTATCTTCATCGGTCTCAGAAATTTGTAACAAGCCGCCTGGCTTATTTGGTTGCGCAACATCAAAGTACTGCCACATATCGCGGGTTAATAATGCAGCTGCGCGTTGGGTACGAGCCTCGTCTTCGGCATCTGAATACATTGCACCTTCTGTGCAGCAACCATCATTTGGGCGATCAGCAAAAACACCTTTACAGCCATCGCCATAAATACAGGTCCAGTGTGAAGTTAACCAAGTGAGATCACATTTAAAGATCTCTTCGTCATCATTTGGGTCAACAAATTCGACCCAATCGCGCGCAAAACCTGCTTTTACTTCGGACATAGAGGTTGAGCCTATGCGTAATTACCAAAAAGCGCACATCGCGAACAGGTAAGATTGTGAAATGAAGACTGCGGTAATAGGTGCTGGAAATATGGGCGAGGCGTTAATTGCCGGCCTGATTTCATATGGTCAAACCCCTGCCAATATTGCTGTTTGCGAGAAGCGGGCCGAACGAGCAACCGAACTAACTAGCCGTTACGGTATTTCGATTGCCGAGATTACAGATAGCGTGCGCGATGCCGATGTAGTTCTCTTAGTTGTAAAGCCAC
>JBILOR010000116.1:0-4057 GCA_044374325.1 Candidatus Planktophila sp. | reverse complement strand
GTCGGTTCTCGACTACTTCAGTTAGTTGTTTTACTGGGGACGATTTCGACCACCCTATTTCTACTTCTCCGACTATCCGGAGATCCAGCAATTTTGCTTGCAGGCGAAGGTGCGAGCGAAGAGACAATTCAAGCAATTCGCGCTGACAATGGTTTCGATAAGCCGCTGTTGCAGCAGTACCTGATGTTCATCTGGGATATTGTGCGATTAGATTTCGGTAGATCGCTGGTTAATTCACAGCCCGCACTTGGTTTTGTTCTTCAATATCTTCCTTCGACTCTTCACTTAACTTTCTTGGCGGTTTTCTTTAACTCAGTCATTGCGATTCCAGCTGGTGTTTGGCTCGGCGCAAAGCCAACCCAACGACGCCGCAAGATTCTGAGCACAGTTGTAAGCGTGGCTCAAGGCACTCCGGCTTATGTAATCGGTCTCTTGTTAATTCAAATCTTCTCGGTCTGGCTTGGTTGGTTACCTTCGATTGCCGGTACTGGCACTTGGGCCTGGGTGTTGCCGACCGCCACACTTTCATTTGCACTTGCTCCGAACTTAATTCGAGTCGTAGCAGCCAGTGTCGAAGACACAACTCGGCAGGATTATTACCGAACTGCTAAGGCAAATGGCGCCGCGCCTAATGTCTTATTGATCAAGCATTCTCTACCTAATGCTTTGCTCTCAACCACTTCTCTACTCGGAGCACAGTTTGCGTTTCTATTATCTGGCGCATTAATTACTGAATACATTTTCGCCTGGCCAGGTTTAGGACTTATCTTGGTTCAGTCAATTACAAATTTGGATTTTCCAACTATTCAAGCAACAGTCTTTGTTGTCGCCTATCTTGTTTTTATCGTTAATTTACTTATGGATCAAGTGTTCAGATTAGCTGACCCTAGATTACGCAGGAGCCAGTTATGAGCCAGGCTGTGAAAGATCAAGTAACTCCGATTACTAGACGCAAGATGTTCAAGCGCAAGAATAAATCGCTAGCAACCTTGCGGATCAGTGCGTCTATTTTAGGGCTTCTATTTGTGGTCGCTATTTTCCAACCATTCTTTTATACCGTAGATCCGGCAGCCTCTGATTTGAGTTTACGTTTGCAGTCACCAAGTCTTGGTGGGGCGCTGTTAGGCACTGATGCTCTCGGTCAAGATGTTTATTCACGTGTTATTGCAGGCTTTAGATGGTCACTCGGAATCGGAACTGTTGGAACTTTGCTCGGTTGTTTAATCGGAATTACTCTTGGCGTAAGTGCTGCCTGGAACCGCAAGCGTCTTCGTATCGTCTTAAGTCGAGTGATTGATATCGGAATTTCATTTCCATATTTGATTATCGCGGTAACCATCGTGACCGTTGTTGGTCGTGGCTTCTGGCCGCTAGCCCTTACTTTAGGCTTAGTTTGCTGGCCAACTATCGCGCGCGTTGTCTATGCCGAAACTCTGACTTTGCGTGAACGTGAATACGTAACCGCTGCTCGACTATTTGGAATTGGCAGCCTTCGCTCGATTTTCACACACATCTTGCCTGCGCTTCGCCCGACTATTCAGGTAGTCGCCGCTTTCACTTTTGCCGAACTGCTAATTGCCGAGAGCGGATTATCTTTCCTTGGCCTAGGTGCGCCGCTAGGCACGCCAACTTGGGGCAACATGCTCAATGAGAGTCGTCTTTATATGGAGAGTGCTCCCTGGATGATGTTCGGTCCAGTTACCGCAATCATCGTGACTATTTTCGCGGCCAATCTTTTGGGTGAAGGTTTAAATGCTCGCGAACAATCTAGAAGTACGCGGGTCTCCCAATGAGTAACACGGTGACGAATGCAATCGAGATAAAGAACTTAGTTGTTAGTTTTCCAACGCCAGCTGGTTATTCAGCAGTAGTTCGAGGAATTAACTTAACTATTAATCCCGGCGATCGTGTTGCAATCGTCGGCGAATCTGGTTCAGGCAAAACCATGATGGGCTTGAGCATGTTAGGTATTCAGCCAACTTCTGCTCAAGTTGAAGGCGAAATTTTAATTGGCGATGTAAACATGGTTACTGCCCCCGATGCAGTAGCTCGCAAACTACGCGGTAACTACATCTCAATGGTTTTCCAAGAGCCACTCACATCACTCAACCCAGTACGAACTATCTCTAGTCAGTTATCTGAATCAGTCAGACGACATAATGCAATTAGCAAGAAGGAAGCAGAAGAGCGAGTTCTTGAGGTGCTAACTGCAGTTGGAATTCCGGCGCCAAAAGAGCGCATGAAGTCTTATCCGCACCAACTTTCAGGCGGTTTAAGACAACGTGTAATGATCGCACTTGCACTTATTAACAAGCCACAGTTGGTGGTAGCTGATGAACCAACGACAGCACTAGATGCCACGATTCAAGCCCAGATTCTTGACCTTTTACGCAGCGGAATGGGCGATGCTGCGCTGATGCTAATCACCCATGATCTTGCAGTGGCCGCAGATGTTTGTAATCGAATTGTAGTTATGTATGCCGGAAACATTGTCGAACAAGGCCCAGTTTCTGAGATCTTAAGTAATCCAAAGCACCCATACACGCGTGGCTTGCTCTCTGCGATTCCTAAATTTGATCAAGCTCGCCCTGCGCTTAATCCAATTCCGGGTGCACCGCCGACAATTACCGAAGTTGTTCCAGGTTGTCGTTTCGCATCTCGTTGCGCTTATGCCGACGCGCAATGCACCGCCTCCGAACCAGAGTTCATCAACAACATTGCCTGCTTCCATCCAGTGACAGGAGCGGCTAAATGAGCTCACCAGAGAAGTTGATCAACGCTGTTGATCTTTCAGTAACTTTCAAAGTTCCATCAGGTTCACTGCGCGCAGTTGACACCGTTTCGTTTTATGTAAATGCTGGTGAGACCGTTGCAATCGTTGGCGAGTCAGGTTCAGGTAAGACAACGCTGGCACTTTCGCTCATGCGTGCTTATGCCCCAACTTCGGGCAGCTTGTTCTTCGAAGACCAAGACATCACTAACTCATCCGAAAAAGCACTGAAGGATTTCCGTAAGAAAGTTCAGATGGTTTTTCAGGATCCATATTCAAGCCTTGATCCGCGTATGACAGTTTCGCAAGTAATTGCCGAACCGTTACGTGCCCACTTTAAGTTAAGCGCTAAAGAGCGCGACGAGAAAGCTGGCGAGTCACTAAAGGCTGTTGGCTTGAGTCCAGATTTCCTAAATCGCAGAGCGAGCCAATTCTCAGGTGGTCAACGTCAGCGTATTGCAATTGCTCGCGCACTCGCGCTAGATCCGAAAATTCTGGTTGCCGATGAACCAGTATCGGCCCTTGATGTATCGACTCAAGCGCAGATTGTTAATCTCTTGCAAAGCATTCAAGAAGAGCGAAATATTTCGTATATCTTGGTTTCGCACGATTTACGCTTGGTTTACCACTTAGCTACCCGAGTAGTTGTGATGTATCTGGGCAAAGTTGTTGAAGAAGGCGCTTGCGATGATGTCGTTGCAAACCCGCAACACCCATATACCGCCGCTCTTCTCTCGGCAGTTCCAGCACTAGATGAAGCATCACGCCGTGAACGGATTGTTCTAAATGGCGCGCCACCTTCACCAATTGCTCGACCAACTGGCTGCTCATTCCACCCACGTTGTCCGATTGCGCGGCCGGAGTGCAGTACCCAAACGCCAGAATTACAAACTATGCCTAATGGTCGCAAAGTTGCCTGTTTCTATCCAGGTGAATTGCAACCTCATATAAGTTTCACTTCATCGAAATAACAAGAGAACTAGGAGCCACAAATGGGACGTCCCTTTATTGAGTTCATCCAGTCTCAACAATTGCCGTGGGTTGATAAAAGTTATGTCTCAAAGATTCGCCCAGGTGTTTTAGTTCGCGAGCTAAGTCTCGACACTGAAAGTGGCGGTTGTTCGCTACTACTTAAATATCCAGAGAATTATGTACATGCAGATAGTCATTATTTGAATGCCGATGAAGAGTTCTTTGTAATCGATGGCGAGATAACTATTGATGGCCAAAAGTATGGTCGTTACAACTATGGTCATTTTCCTAAGGGTTATCACACAACTGAAATCT
>JBILOR010000108.1:0-4320 GCA_044374325.1 Candidatus Planktophila sp. | reverse complement strand
TAGTAAATCCTCGATTGGCAAAGCGGCGATCAATCCAATACCCAATATGTGCGCCACGTAGCGCTCCATAAATGATGCCACCCATAGTTATCTGGCCAATTAGATTGGGGCCTTCCCATATGGCCAACGAGATGTTGCGGCCATTTCGCCCATCGCGGTTATAAATGCGCACCATCTCGAAAAAAGATGGTCTTTTTGAAATTAAGTCTCCGCCATCAATGTGCTCTGGAACTTGCGGCAAAGTCGCTTCCCAGGGAGTCAGCCATTCGCGATTATCGGCACGGACAGCAAACCATTTTGCGCGGTCACGAAATCGCAGTGGACGCAAAGTTAACTCATTGCTCTTTAAAACGACCGGCCAACTCTGATCTGACATGCGATCGCTCACGGCTACTTAAATGTAGCGACGTTCGAGTACGACTACGGTTACTTCTTGCCCTATTGCTTTTTCAGTATCACTTTCGGAGAGTGCAATAAAAGCATTTGCATCAGAGAGCGTTGATTGCTCATCTTGCGAAGGAAGTGGCAATACTGAAGCGCCATCTTCGGAAAGAATTGCGCGAATATACGAACGCAGCCCGGCAGTAGAAGCAACCGGCTTTTCTAACTTAGCTTTGACTGCTGGGCGATGAATTGTGGCTGCACCTAGCAAAGTGCGAATCATTGGGCGGATAAATAGTTCGAAAGATATGTAGGCCGAAATCGGGTCGCCCGGAAGCGTTACGACAGGTGTTTTATCAGGGCCAATGGTGCCAAAGTTGTGGCGACCACTTGCTTCAATGGCTAAATCAACTGTGGTGATTTCGCCTAATTTAGCTAAGGTGCGAGTAATTAGATCAAAGGAATCATCTTGGCGTTCGCCACTAATAATAATTAAATCTGCGCGTACCAATTGATCTTCAATTACCCGCTGCAATTGTTCTTCATCATCTGGAATTGAGTGGACTCGATAACCAATTGCACCGGTTTCGCGAACCGCAGTAGTCAATAACCAAGAATTTGTTTCATACTCTTCATCACCAGTTAGCGATTTTCCCGGCTCAACTAAGTCAGGGCCAGCAGAAAGAACGACTACACGCGGATGCGGTCTAGTTGGTAAATGATCTAAGCCAATTGAAGCCGCTAAACCAATTTGGGTGGCTCTGATTCGTGCCCCTGCGCGCAACACCAATCGTTCACCAGCATGAACATCGCTAGCCAAGGTTGCTCCGTGAGCATCAAGCAGTGGCATATCAAATGATTCAAGCGGCTTACAAATTGAAATTAGTGAGGTGAGAAACTCATCTACCTTTGTGCGCTCTGACATAATCCCACCATACTTTGTAACTCGATACTTCTTAGGGATTTAACTATGAATGAAGATGTGAAGTCTGACAAAGATAGGTTGCGCAAGCGATATCGGGTCGAACGTCGCGATGGTTTCATCCCGGTTGAATTTACTCATTTAGCGCAAAGTCCCGAAATTGCAGCCGCCCAAGTAATTGCTAGCTATTTTTCTTATGGCGATGAACCAGTTACAAAGCTCTTAAATCAGACCTTAATTAAAGCTGGGAAAACTCTTTTGCTTCCTTGCATTTCTGGAACTGAAATGATCTGGGTGCAATGGAATGGCGATGAATCACAACTCAACCACAAAACTAAAATTTCTGAACCAATTGGGCAACCGTTTACAGACTTAGCAGCAATCGATGTGGTCTTAGTTCCTGCACTGCGAATGGATTCTGATGGTTATCGATTGGGTCAAGGTGGCGGATTTTATGATCGCTTCTTACCTAAAGTCCAAGCCTGGAAAATTGGCTTGCTTCACGATGGTGAGTTATCTAGTCAAAAATTACCGCGCGAACCACATGACATCCCATTAGATGCCGCGGCTACTCCAGATTTAGTAGTTCGTTTTAAGATTTAGGAAGATTGCGCGCAATCACAATTCGTTGTACTTGATTTGTGCCTTCATAGATCTGAGTTAACTTAGCATCGCGCATCATGCGCTCAACTGGATAATCCGATACGTAACCGTATCCGCCCAAAATTTGCACTGCATCTGTAGTCACTTTCATTGCTACATCACTAGCAAAACATTTACTTGATGCTGAATAGAACTTTAGGTCGCCATCGTTGCGCTCTGATCTAACAGCTGCGGCATAAGTTAATAAGCGAGCTGCTTCAATGCTCATCGCCATGTCCGCCAACATAAACTGCACTGCTTGAAAATCAAAAATTGATTTATTAAATTGCTTACGCTCGTGTGCGTACTTAGTTGCTACATCAAGAGCACCTTGAGCTAGACCAAGAGCCTGTGCTGCAATAGTTACTCGTGTGTGATCTAGCGTATCCATTGCTAGTGCAAAACCTTTTCCTACTTCGCTAATGCGACGATCATCAGATAGTTCCACGTTGTCAAAATAAACTTCTCGAGTAGGTGAACCTCTAAAGCCCATCTTCTTTTCGGGTGCTCCGAAAGAAACGCCTGGATCTGATTTTTCAACTACAAACGCGGTAATTCCCTTTGCGCCAAGAGATGCATCTGAAGTTGCTAAAACTGTGTAGAAATCTGAGAAACCAGCATTTGAGATCCATTTCTTACTGCCGTTAAGGATCCACTTGTCGCCGCTTTGAACTGCCTTAGTGCGCATTGATGCCGCATCTGAACCAGCTTCTGATTCAGATAAGCAATAGGAGAATCCTTTGCCTTTCGCTAACTGAGTAAGCCAGCGTTCTTTCTGCTCCTTGTTTCCGCCAAGCATTAGTGGCAGTGAGCCCAACTTATTAACAGCTGGAATTAGAGAGGAAGAACCGCAAACACGAGCGACTTCTTCAATAATGATTGCAACTCCGAGTGCATCTGCTCCTTCGCCACCAAATTCGGTTGGTACGTGAGACGCAGCTAAGCCTGCTTTTTGTAGCGCATCAAAAGCTTCTTGCGGAAATCGGTGCTCTTCATCGACAGCTTGTGCGTGTGGCGCAATTTCATTTTCAGCCAATGAACGGACACTTGCGCGCAGGTCTTTGTACTCACTTGGTAGATCAAAGAGCGCGTCCATTGTTACTCCATCACTTAATTGCCAGACCGACGTTCGCGATCAGCAAGTTCTTGTAGGTACTTATTATATTGAGCCAACTCATCTGGCTGCCCCATGGCTGCCATTCGTTCCGCTGTGCGATCTATTCGGCGCGTTTCACGCGCATCATCGCGAGTCCACATAATGAAAGTCGCAACTAGCGCGATCAGAATTGGAATTTCGCCCATAGCCCAGCCGATTGCACCGCCCTTGTTTTGATCAGCCAATAAATCCATGACCCATGGTGTTTGCAACGCTGCAAAGTAACCCGAATCAATCAAAGTTGACGATGACATTAAAGCGACTGAGAAGAATGCGTGAATACTCATTGCGGCCAACAAAGTCACAATGCGCACCAAGAATGGTGGGCGCTTTGGATTTGGGTCGATTCCGATGATTACATGGAAGAAAAGAAAGCCAGCTAATAAGAAGTGAACACTCATAAACAAGTGACCGGCATGAGAATTCATTAACTTGCCGAATAGTGAAGTGAAGTAAAGCAAAAAGAGCGAACCATCGAAAATAATTAGGGCTCCGACTGGGTTAACAATTATTGATGAATACCGTGAATGCAGTGCAGATAGCAAAGTTCCGCGCACGCCTCGTTCTTCAGGATTTCTACCTTGTGGCAAAGTGCGAAGCGCCAAAGTAATCGGTGCACTTAAGACAATAGCGATGGGCGCAATCATTCCGAGTGTCATATGCGCGATCATGTGCCAAGAAAAACTGAAGTGCGCGTATAAACCTAAGCCGCCGCTTGTCGCAAAATCCACTGTGCTGATTCCGATTGCAAATGAAATTGTGCGACCAACTGGCCACTTATCGCCACGCTTTGTTAAAACCATTACACCTTTTATATAGAGCGCAACTGCGATGACTAACAATCCAATCATTAACGCATCAGGTTCATAACCGAAAAGTATGCGTGACAGAGTTGGTGGTTGAGGTGTATTGATGCCGATGATTGAGAGAGCTCGGTCCTCAACTAAACCAATTTCACGCACAGGCGGTTGAGTCGATGCTAATCGCGAACCAATAGCCAACGTAACAACCATAATCACAACTTCAGCCAAAATTAATTGTAAAAATTTAGGACCTTTAATTTCGGATAATTTCGTTAAATTCTTGCGATGCAGGTAACCAATCGCGATTAAGGCAGCAGTTAAAAAGACTTTTGCCAGAACCAGATAGGAATAATTACTCGTCCAAGCTTCTTTGAAATCTAGGCGGATAAATGCATTGACACTGCCACTAACTACAA
>JBILOR010000107.1:0-4340 GCA_044374325.1 Candidatus Planktophila sp. | reverse complement strand
GAATTTCCAACTGAGCTGGGCGGGACTTTCCGCAATCTAGAAAAAGCTGGTAACCCATGGGGTGCTAATCGCAATGATCGCGAAGCTTGGATTGCAGAATGTGATTTTCCAATCAAAGTTGTTGAAGGCGTCTTGCCTGATGATGTTGAATATTTATTCTGGGTTGGTTGCGCAGGCGCTTATGAAGAACGCGCTAAGAAAACCACAAAAGCAGTTGCTGAGTTACTTCACATGGCCGGTGTTAATTTCGCAGTTCTAGGAAAGCGCGAGACCTGTACTGGAGATCCAGCTCGCCGAAGTGGTAATGAATTCTTGTATCAGATTCTTTCACGCGAGAACATCGACACTTTTAACGAGGTATTCGCGAATCGTGATGTTTCAAAGGGTAATAAAAAGATCGTTGTAACTTGCCCTCATTGCTTTACAACTATCGGCAGAGACTATGCGCAAAGTGGTTTTGAGTTAACAATGATTCATCACACGCAATTGTTAAACCAATTAGTTCGTGAAAAGAAATTAATCCCAGTAAACAAGGCAACAACCTCACTTACTTATCATGATCCTTGTTATTTGGGTCGCCACAATGAGATTTATCAGCCGCCACGCGAATTGCTAAATGCAACCGGTGTGAAAGTTACCGAGATGCCACGCAATCAAGAACGTTCCTTCTGTTGCGGAGCTGGTGGCGGCCGCATGTGGATGGAAGAAAAAATTGGCGAGCGAATCAATTTGAGTCGCGTCGATGAAGCTATTGCCACCGGAGTCGATGAAGTTGCCGTTGCCTGCCCGTTCTGCCGGGTCATGGTTACAGACGGCATGACTGCCCGCGAATCAGATGTTGAAGTCTTAGATGTCGCTCAGGCCCTCTTGAGGGCGGTAAAGCCACAGGCTCAATCGAGTCTATCCTCAGATAATTCTCAGGTTTCCTAAGGATCCTTCTCTTAAGCCACATTGGGTGGCTCCGGGAAAAATCTAAAAATCCTGGAAGTTTAGAGAGGAAGTCATGAGTAAGGGCGAAAGCAACAACCAGCGCATTCTCGTAGTTGATGATGAATCGAGCATTAGCGATTTGATTTCAACCAGTCTTCGTTTTGTTGGTTTTGATGTGCGAACAGCAAATAATGGTTCACAAGCTCTACTAGTTGCCGAAGAATTCAAGCCGCACGCAATGGTGCTCGATGTGATGATGCCAGGCATGGATGGTTTTGAAGTTTGTAAGCGTATTCGCAACGAAGGTCAAAACATTGGCGTCCTATTCTTAACCGCTAAGGATGGAATGGAAGATAAGGTCGCTGGTTTAACAATCGGCGGCGATGATTACATGACCAAACCATTTAGCCTTGAAGAACTTGTGGCGCGTTTACGATCTCTTCTACGTCGTACCGGTGCAACTTCTACCGTTAGCGATGAAGAAAAAATTCGTTTTGCTGACCTCGAGTTAGATGAAGCTACCCACGAAGTTCACCGTGCTGGCAATCTTATTGATCTTTCTCCTACTGAATTTTTACTTCTGCGTTATCTAATGATTAATGCCGATCGCGTAGTTTCTAAATCTCAAATTCTTGACCATGTTTGGCAATACGATTTTCGTGGCGATGCCGGCATTGTTGAAACTTATGTTTCCTACTTGCGCAAAAAAATTGATATCTATGAACCAGCTCTAATTCATACTGTGCGTGGCGTTGGCTACCGACTTCGGATTCCTCCGAAATAATTACTGAATGCAGAATCGAAACCCACTATCTAGTGCGAGCTTACGCAATCGACTCCTCGTCGGTGTATTGCTTTTGTCTGCATTAGGTTTTACGGTTTCAGATTTTGTCACGCAAAATGCAATGCAAAAGTTCTTGCTTCAACAAGTAGATCAGCAGTTAATAAGTGTTGCCGATGGCGCTCTATTGCGAGTTGATCGCGCCGGAATTCAAAGTGATTCTGACGACGATGAAGAAGGTGATGAATCGAGAGTTAAAGCTGCTCCCGAGACTCCTTTACGAAGTGTCCCAAGCTCGGTTTCGATCACTTTGCTTGATCCATTCGGTAACTATGTTGGTGGCGTAGGCGGTGACTTAAATTCACAGAAGATTACTGATTACGTAGTTGGAACATTGCCAGCAAGGGCCGCTGAATATGGAAATCGTCCATTCACCTTAGAGATTCCAGGTTCTGACTTTCGAGTGTTAGCAAGAGTATTACCTTCTGCATTGGGTTCTGTCTTTGTCGCCCAATCACTTTCTGGAGTAGATGAAACCGCTGCACGATTGCGAGTTGTCTTTGTTTTCATTGGCCTTATTGCTCTACTTCTAATTGCATTTGCTTCCCGAATGGTTATTAAAGTTGGTTTGCGACCATTAGTTGCAGTTGAAGAAACTGCTGAGAAAATCGCGGCTGGCGATCTATCAGCGCGTTTACCAGATGCCAAACCCAATACTGAAGTGGGCAGATTGGTAAGTTCGCTAAATGCCATGCTTTCTCGTATTGAGGATTCATTTGCAGTACGCACCGCAAGTGAAAACAAATTGCGGCGCTTTGTTGCAGATGCCAGCCATGAATTACGCACCCCATTAACAGCTATTCGTGGTTTTGCTGAGTTGCACCGACAAGGTGCGGTTAAAGGTGAGGTTGCAACTTCTAAACTAATTGGTCGAATTGAAAATGAATCAGTCCGCATGGGGGCTCTAGTTGAAGATCTATTAACTTTGGCTCGGTTAGATCAGTCTCGTGATTTAGCACTTGCGCCGGTAGATCTAACTCATTTAGTAACTGAAGCGGTTGAATCAGCTAGAGCAGCCGGGCCAGAACATCCGGTCACCCTTAATTTGCCAGAAGAAGCTTTCGTGTTGGGCGATGCTGGAAAAATTCACCAAGTTGTCGCAAATTTATTGGCCAATGCCCGAATTCATACACCTGTTGGCACACCAATTACTGTTTCAATTGAAAGCAATGATGAAGGCACCTCGATTTCGATTGCAGACTCTGGCCCAGGCTTATCGCAAGACGATCAAACCCGTATTTTTGAGCGTTTTTACCGCGCAGATCCATCGCGTAACCGAGCCAAAGAAGAAGGTAGCGGCTTAGGACTTTCAATTGTTGCCTCTGTTATGCAGGCACATGGTGGCAAAGTAAGTGTTGATTCAAAATTGGGTGAAGGCGCAACTTTCACAGTCTTCTTTCCGCTAGAAGCTAGTTAAGCGACTCCATCGCGCGCAGCGTTGCAATTCGTTCTTGAATTGGTGGATGCGAAGCAAACATTTTCGATACCGCTTTGGCATCTAGTGGAGATTCAATCCAAATATGTGCAACAGCGGTAGATTTCTGACGTACCACTGTTGAATCAGCGGCTAGTACTTCAAGTGCGCTGCGCAAACCAGCCGGATTGCGAGTAAAGGCAACTGCAGTTGCGTCAGCCAAAGATTCTCGTTTCCGAGAAATAGCGGATTTCAACATCATCGCTGCAATCGGTGCCAAAATTAAAACAACTAGCGATACCACCAACATAATCGGATTTGCATTGCTATCGCGATCGCGACGGGCGCCGCCAAACCACATCATGCGCATCAAAATGTCACTGATTAGCGCGATTACACCCGCTGTTGTGGCAGCAACTGCTGAAACTAAAGTATCGCGATTGCCGACGTGTGCCATCTCATGCGCGATCACGCCTTGCAATTGATCGCGATCCATCGCATCGAGAATTCCGGTAGTAAATGCAATGAGAGCATGCTCTGGATTACGCCCCGTCGCAAAAGCATTCGGCGCACTGTCTTCAACGATCGCAACTTTTGGCATCGGTAATCCACTGGCGATAGTGATCTCTTGTACCAAACCAAACAGCTTAGGGTTATCGCTCTCTTGAATTAATTTTGCACCAGTCATGGTTAGAACTAATTTGTCCGAGCCGTAGTAAGAGCCCCAGACTGAAAACAAAGTTATCCCAACTGCAAACGGAACAATCGCTGCGCTACTCGTGCCGAGATAAGTAAAGATTGATATTAGAACTAGCCAAGTAAGAGCGCCCATTACTCCTAAAAGAAAGAAGGTTTTGCGCTTGTTAGAACTTTGCGCTTCACGAAAAGAGAACGTTGCCATAGGCCTTTAGAAGCTTACGTTTGGAGCGTTTCGGTTAGTCGCATCATCAACTTCGTAGAATTCGCGCTCATCTACTTTGGCAAAGCCAGCAAAGAAAAGGGTCGGAATAGTTTTAACAGCGGTATTCAACAAGCGCACGCTGTCATTGTAGAACTGACGTGAAAATGCAACTTTGTTTTCAGTTGTAGAAAGTTCTTCTTGTAGTGACATGAAGTTAGCTGAAGCTTTTAGATCAGGATAGGCCTCAGCAACGG
>JBILOR010000017.1:0-14844 GCA_044374325.1 Candidatus Planktophila sp. | reverse complement strand
TTGACTGCTGAAAATGGTTTAGCCACTTGGTTAGGTAAACCTCCGGCTGGCGCGCCATCTGGAATTGATCCACTCGCTGCTTTGCGATTAAGCGCTAATCATTTGAAGTCACCAAAAATTGACGGGCTGCCACCGTTAACTGGTGGGCTAGTTGGTTACCTTGGTTATGACAGCGTACGCAGATTAGAGAAACTGCCTAACCTAGCAATCGACGATTTACAGATTCCAGAATTAGCTTTTATGTTAACTACAGATCTTGCTGTACTTGATCACAGTGACGGCACGATCACCTTGATTGCTAATGCGATCAATTGGGACGGAAGCGATGAGCGAGTGGACGAGGCGTACCACGCAGCAGTTGCCCGGTTAGATCAAATGGCTAAAGACTTAACTTCACCACTTCCTGGCTATCTTTCTGAGTTAAGTAAGCCCGTAAGTGGTGCGATCGAATCGAATATTTCAACCCCAGAATTTCTGGCTAAAGTTGCTGCGATAAAAGAAGAGATTTTGGCAGGCGAAGCTTTTCAAGTCGTGCTTTCTCAACGTTTTGAAATTGACTGCAAAGCTCAACCAATAGATGTTTACCGCATGTTGCGCCTACACAATCCAAGTCCGTATATGTATTTATTCCATTTCGCCGATGGAGTTTCAGTAGTCGGTTCTAGCCCCGAAGCACTTGTGAAAGTAACCGATGGCGAAGTAATGGTTCACCCGATTGCGGGCACTCGTAAGCGTTCTGATTCACCTGAAGAAGACGCTCGTTTAGCAACTGAGTTATTAGCAGATCCCAAAGAACGAGCTGAGCATTTGATGTTAGTTGATCTAGGGCGCAATGATTTAGGTCGAATCTGTGCAGCCGGCAGCGTTGAAGTTGTGGAATTTATGCACATCGAACGCTATTCGCATGTCATGCATATTGTTTCAACAGTGACAGGAAAGTTGGCAAGCGATGCACTTCCGGTTGATGCACTTTTTGCGACTTTCCCAGCGGGCACATTATCTGGAGCCCCTAAACCTCGAGCGATGGAGATTATTGAAGAGTTAGAACCAACCAGGCGTGGCCTTTATGGCGGCGCAATTGGCTATATAGATTTCACTGGAAATATTGATACTTGCATCGCAATTCGTACTGCATTACTAAAAGATGGCAAAGCATACGTACAAGCGGGTGCTGGTGTCGTAGCTGATTCAGATGCAGAGTCAGAAAATCAAGAGTGTCACAACAAGGCTGCGGCGGTACTTGGTGCAATTAGAGCTGCCAATGATTTGGTCAGCAAATGAATAACGCACTAGAGATTTTGATCTCGGCAATTGTCGTGGTTGCAATTGCTTTGCTTTTAAGTCGTTCGCTAAAACTTTCTTCTCGATATGAACGCAAGCCGCATAAAATTTCTGATTGGAATGCGCAAGACCAGGGGATTGACCCAACTTTAGATAGCGAGAATGAACGATGAGCGTTCTGGACGAAATCATTGCTGGGGTTAAAGAAGATTTAGCAGAGCGAAAGATTCCGCGAAGTGAAATTGAGGCTGCTGCATATGGGGCAACTCCAGTAATTGATTGCTTACCAATTATGCGAGCACAAGAGATGGCCGTGATCGCAGAGGTTAAGCGTTCCTCGCCAAGTAAAGGTGCGCTAGCGACGATCGCAGATCCGGCAGCGTTGGCTGAGCAATATCAAGAAGCCGGAGCGAGTGCGATCAGTGTCTTAACTGAACGGCGCAGATTTAGTGGCTCGTTGGCCGATCTTGATGCAGTTCGTAAGCGAGTGTCGTTACCAATTTTACGAAAAGATTTTATGGTTGATGAATATCAATTCTTCGAAGCAAGGGCACATGGTGCCGATTTGGTATTGCTTATTGTGGCTGGCCTAAGTGATGGCCAATTAAATGAATTCGCGGCTTTAACCAGTGAGTTAGGAATGCGCGCACTTGTTGAAGTTCATACCAACGACGAGTTAGAGCGAGCTCTTGAAATTAATCCTGATTTGATCGGCATTAATTCTCGCAATCTCAAAACACTTGAAGTTGATCCGAAAGCATTTGCCGAACTTTTGCCCGAGATTCCGGCTGAATTAATCCGAGTTGCTGAATCGGGAATTTCACACCGCAGTGATGTCGAATTTGCCCAAAAATATGGAGCTAACGCTATTTTGGTAGGCGAAGCCTTGGTTAAGGCGGGGGATCCGAATTTGGCGATGCGCGAACTCTTGGGCCAAAGGTAGGCTTTGCCCATGTTGGATTCAAAGTTGGTAATTGATGGTTTGGGCCATTTTGGTCCTTACGGTGGCCGCTTTGTGCCCGAAGCTTTAATCGGAGCGCTTGAAGAATTAGAAGCGGCGCATGCCTCAGCTCTTAAAGATCCAATCTTTCAGGCCGAGTTAGCCGAACTTCACCGCACATATAGCGGTCGACCAAGCATCATTACCGAGGCGAAGCGATTTGCCGAACATGCCGGCGGTGCGCGCATAATTTTAAAACGCGAAGACTTGAATCACACAGGTAGCCACAAGATTAATAATGTTTTAGGTCAAGCCCTACTAACTAAACGCATGGGCAAGACCCGCATTATTGCCGAGACTGGCGCAGGACAGCATGGAGTTGCATCTGCAACTGCAGCAGCTCTGATGGGCCTTGAGTGTGTTGTTTATATGGGCGAAGAAGATACAAAACGCCAGTCTTTAAATGTTGCACGCATGAAGTTGTTAGGCGCTCAAGTTGTTGCAGTAACTTCAGGTTCGCGCACATTAAAGGATGCGATCAATGAAGCGATGCGCGATTGGGTTACCAACGTTGAAAACACACATTACTTATTAGGCACAGTTGCAGGACCACATCCATTTCCAACCATGGTGCGTGATTTTCATAAAATTATTGGTGAAGAAGCCCGCGCTCAGGTAATTGAGCTAACCGGAAAACTTCCTGATGCGGTCCTAGCTTGCGTAGGAGGCGGTTCAAATGCAATCGGAATCTTCCACGCTTTTATTAAAGATGAAAATGTGCGCTTAATCGGTCTTGAAGCAGGTGGTGATGGTATTGAAACTGGTCGCCATGCTGCAACTATTTCCGGCGGAACTCGTGGCGTTCTACACGGCACTCGCTCATATGTTTTGCAAGATGAAAATGGTCAGACCATCGAATCACACTCAATTTCAGCAGGTCTGGATTACCCAGGTGTTGGTCCAGAGCACGCATACCTTCATGACATTGGTCGCGCTGAATATCGTGCGATTACCGACGCCCAAGCTATGGCAGCTTTCGCGTTGCTTTGCAAAACCGAAGGAATTATTCCGGCAATTGAAACTGCGCACGCGCTAGCAGGTGCACTGCAAGTCGGAAATGAACTTGGCCCTGATGCAACAATTTTGATCAATCTTTCTGGCCGCGGCGACAAAGATGTGCAGACTGCAGCTAACTACTTTGGAATTCCACTTTAGTGAGCACCAATACTGCGCTTGATCAGTTATTTGTTAAGACCCGCGCCGAGAATCGCGCCGCATTAATTGCTTATATTCCAGCTGGGTTTCCTTCTCAAGCAGGTTGTCACAAGGTGATCGAAACTCTTGCCAAAGCAGGAGTAGATGCAATTGAAATTGGCTATCCATATAGCGATCCAGTAATGGACGGACCAACTATTCAAGCAGCCGCTACTCAAGCTTTAGAAAATGGAACTGGCGCAACTGAGGTTTTTGCAGCTCTTAAGCACGCGACAGATCAAGGTGTTGCGGCAGTCGTAATGACTTACTGGAACCCAATTGAAAAGTATGGCCCAGCAAAGTTTGCCCAATCAATTGCCGACAATGGCGGTTCTGGAGTTATTACGCCAGATCTGACCATCGAAGAATCAGATGAATGGCGAGCAGCAGTACATACCAGTTCAATTAATCCAATTTATGTTGTTGCGCCAAGTACTAAGCCAGAACGTTTAGTCAAAGTAACTGAGCAATGTGGTGGGTTTATTTACGCAGCTAGCTTGATGGGTGTTACTGGCGCCCGATCTGGTATTTCAAGTGGAGCCGGCGAACTTGTAGCTCGTTTACGCAAAGTTAGCGATAAGCCAATCAGCGTAGGCCTAGGCGTTTCTAATCGCGAGCAAGCTAAAGAAGTTGCCGCATTTGCCGATGGCGTAATTGTTGGATCAGCTTTTATCAAGGCAATTCAGGATGCACCCGATGAAGAAAGCGCACTAACTGCAGTAGCGCACTTGGCCAGCGAACTCGCTAAAGGTGTTCGCGAGGGAAGATGATTCTTAACTCAATAGAAAAGTTCGCTAACGGAAAATTTGGATCTTGGTTTGGATTGCTTTCTCGTTTAATTCTGGGTGGCGTACTTTTCGCCGCCGGTTGGCTAAAAATTTTTACACCAGCAAAATCTCAGATGGCCGTACGTGCATACGAAGTGCTCCCGATTTGGCTAGCCAATGTCCTCGGAATTGCATTGCCTTGGTTCGAAGTTGGTTTAGGCGCTCTGCTAGTTCTCGGAATCGCCGTCAGGTTTTCAGCTATTGCAGGTGGCACCTTGATGGTTCTCTTTATCGCAGCAATTTCTCAGGCCTGGGCGCGTGGTCTATCAATCGATTGTGGCTGCTTCGGCGGTGGCGGCACGGTTGACCCTGGCGAAACCAAGTATTTGAGCGAAATTCTGCGGGATTCTGGCTTGGCATTGTTGGCTTTATATTTAGTTCGCTACCCTGTGACACGGTTTGCAGCAGAAAAATTAACGAAGACTGAAGGAGTCCAAGAAAATGGCAACTAGTTCATCTGGCGGAGATAAGTTCACTCGCAATTTGGTAATCGCAATGGTTGCCTTAGTTGTAGTAGTTGGAGCTGCCTTCTCATACTTCGGTTCTAAAGGATCTGAAACCGCTGCAATTCCTTCGAGCGTATCCAAAGCCGATGGTTATGGAATCGTGTTTAACGCAGATGTTCCAAATGTTCCAACCATTGACGTCTATGAAGATTTCCAATGTCCAGTTTGTGCACGCTTTGAAGCGATCAATGGAATTACCCTTGAAAAAGCCATTGAAGAGAAGAAAGCTAAAGTTGTTTATCACGTTCTTTCGTTCCTCGGAACTGAATCAATTTTGGCTGCTAATGCATCAGCATGTGCCGCCGATGAGGATAAATTCTTAGCTTTCCATAAAGCTTTCTACGCAAATCAGCCGGCTGAAAATGCGGGTGCAATTGACGCCACTTTCCTAAAGAGTATCGGTGCGGCAATCGGAATAACTTCGCCTAAGTTCGCTACCTGTGTTGATACTGGCGGATATTCTGATTGGGTGAAAAATGTTGCTGAAGCTGGGGCGAAGGCAAATGTTAATTCGACACCTACAGTTTTGGTAAACGGTAAAGAGCTTGACCGTAATACCGAATATTTCAATGCTGAGGCATTTGCTAAAGCAATCGCAGGCTAATTAATGCTTTCCTCAATTCCTACGCCAAGTAATTCGGCGATCGGAATTGGACCGCTTACTGTTCATTACTATGCGTTATGCATAATTATTGGCGTTGCTGTTGCAATCTGGTTAGGCAATAAGCGATACCGCGCCTTTGCAAATAACAGCGAGCAATCAATCGGAGTCGTTGCCGATGTAGCAATTTATGCAGTTCCAGCCGGCATCATCGGCGGTCGTATCTATCACGTTATTTCTTCTCCAGCACCATACTTTGGCGAAAATGGAAATCCCATCGATGCGCTAAAGATTTATGAAGGTGGACTCGGCATTTGGGGCGCAATCTCATTAGGTGCAATGGCAGCTTGGTTTGGTTATCGCAAGCGTGCCAGAAGTTTAGAACTACCTAATTTTCGTTTTTTTCTAGATGCCTTGGCGCCTGGAATTCTAATTGCACAAGCAATTGGGCGAATCGGAAATTGGTTTAATGGTGAACTATTTGGCCGACCATTTTCCGGGCCTTGGTCACTTGAGATCCCACTATCGAAAAGACCTATCGGTTATCTGCAATATGAAACTTTTCATCCGACTTTTCTCTACGAAGCAATTTGGTGCTTATTGGTTGCAGCGCTATTGATTTGGCTAACGCCAAAACTAAGAGCCGGTCAAGGCTTTGCTATCTATGTAGCGCTTTATTGCGTAGGCAGATTCGCGATTGAATGGCTACGAATTGATGATGCAAACACATTCTTAGGTTTACGGGTTAATTTGTGGACGGCACTAGTCGTCGGAGTACTAGCGTGCATCGCGGCAGTTCGTTTCGCAGAGCCTAAATCAGATGAGATCGGGTAGTATCCAAATATGGCGCTAGAGGATGTTTACCAAAGAAACTTGCAGCACCGCACTCATCGTGCTGGCTGGTTGCGCGCCGCCGTACTTGGTGCAAACGATGGCTTAGTTTCAACTGCTTCTCTAATGATTGGTTTAGCTGCCGCCCGAGTAAGCGATAGTTTTTTAATCACCGCTGGAATTGCTGGGATTTCAGCAGGAGCTATGTCGATGGCTGTTGGTGAATATGTTTCAGTTCGCGCTCAGAACGATGTCGAAGAGTCTGATCGCTTGCTAGAGATTGAACATTTAGCCGTTGATCCAGAGGGTGAATTTCTTGAACTAGTTGAGATCTATGTTAACCGTGGCCTAACCCGCGAGTTAGCGCGCGAAGTTGTCGAGCAGATGCATGCAAAGGATCCGCTTGAAGCACATCTTCGTGATGAGCTAGGTCAATTCGAAAGTACAAAGGCGCGCCCAGTTCAAGCAGCAATTGCCTCGGCGCTTAGCTTCACAATGGGCGGGCTGATTCCGTTTGCTGGAGCATTTGCACCAACTGCTGGGGCAGTAGCGGTGAGTATCGTTTCTTTCACGCTAGCCGGACTTTTCGCTACTGGACTAATTAGCGCTCGCACATCGGGGGCAGCTGTTATGAAACCAACTGTGCGCGTGATGATTGGCGGCTGTTTAGGCATGGCAATCACGGCGGGCATTGGCCACTTCGCTCACATCAGCGGTATCTAACTAGCCGGTAACGCAGCGGCTAGGGCGAACTCTGCCGACGTAGATCACATCATTTCCCTCGAGTTAAATTGGAACAGGCTTACCTTTTCGTAGGCTAAATTGCTACCCTTACCCATCTCGAAGATCGAGAGACTGTATTACCAGGGCCAAAGTTGTCCCGTGAATTAAGCGGCAAGAGACAACTAGTAGCAAAGGAACTGGCGATCACCTAATGGCAATCCCAAAAGAGTTTCCTCCAGCACAAGGTCTTTACGACCCAGCAAACGAGCATGATGCATGCGGCGTTGCGATGGTTGCTACTCTAAATAAAGTTGCTACACACGAAATTGTCGCCCAAGCTTTAACAGCTCTTCGCAATCTTGAACATCGCGGTGCATCAGGTGCTGAACCAGATAGCGGTGACGGCGCCGGAATTTTAATTCGGGTTCCTGACGAGTTTTATCAGGCTGTTACTGATTTCAAATTACCTGCGGCCGGGAGTTATGCAACAGGTATTGCTTTTGTCGGCCAAAGTTTTGATTTCCAAAATGAAATCGCCGCGATTGCAGTCGAAGAAGGTTTAATCGTCCTCGGTTGGCGCGAACTTCCAATTAATTCTTCATCTTTGGGAAAGACTGCCCTTGGCGTAATGCCAAAGTTTGAACAATTATTTTTAGCTGGCGCCAATGGCGAATCAGGAATTGCATTAGATCGTTTGGCATTTTGTCTGCGCAAGCGCGTTGAGCACTCATCAGATGTTTATTTCCCTTCACTTTCATCCCAAACCATTGTTTACAAAGGCATGCTTACAACTGGTCAGTTAGAAGAATTTTTCCCTGATCTAAGTGATGCTCGCGTTAAATCTCCACTGGCACTTGTTCACTCTCGTTTTTCTACTAATACCTTCCCATCATGGCCGCTGGCTCACCCTTATCGATTTATTGCACATAACGGCGAGATCAATACAGTTAAGGGAAACCGTAACTGGATGCGTGCGCGTGAATCACTTCTTGAGTCCGATGTGATTCCCGGAGATTTCAAGCGCTTATTCCCAATCGTTGAAATGTCTGGTTCAGATTCAGCTTCCTTTGATGAAGTTCTTGAATTGCTTTATTTAGGTGGACGCTCACTGCCACATTCAGTCTTGATGATGATTCCGGAAGCTTGGGAAAATCATGCATCGATGTCGCAAAAACGTCGTGACTTCTACGCCTTCCATGCCTCACTTATGGAACCTTGGGATGGACCTGCTTGCGTAACTTTTACTGATGGAAATCAAGTTGGTGCAGTGCTTGATCGCAATGGATTGCGACCATCTCGTTACTGGGTTACCAAAGATGGTCTAGTTGTTTTGGCTAGCGAAGTTGGCGTGCTTGATTTTGCGCCAGAGGAAATTGTTCGTAAAGGTCGCTTACAACCAGGCAAGATGTTCTTAGTTGATATTGCTGCCGGTCGCATAATTGAAGATGATGAAATTAAAGATTCTTTGGCTGATGCCGAGCCTTATGGTCAGTGGCTGCAAGATGGTATTGTTAAATTAGCTGATCTACCTTCACGCGAACATATTGTTTACCCACACTCATCAGTTGTGCGTCGTCAACGTGCCTTTGGTTATACCGAAGAAGAGCTTAAGATTCTGATTACACCAATGGCGCGTAATGGTGCAGAGCCACTTGGTTCAATGGGAACCGACACACCGATTGCAGCTATTTCGGCAAAGCCACGTTTGCTCTTTGATTATTTCTCACAACTCTTTGCCCAGGTTACAAACCCACCACTTGATGCAATTCGCGAAGAGCTAGTTACTTCACTAGGTGGCTCAATCGGGCCCGAACATAACTTGCTTGATCCAGGCCCAGCTTCTTGCCGACAAATTTCACTAGCATTCCCAGTTATCGATAATGATGAGTTAGCCAAGATCATTCACGTAAATGCCGACGATGAATATCCAGAGTTAGCTGCATACGTTGTGCGTGGACTATTTCCAGTAAACGGCGATGGCCAGGCACTTCGCAAGCGAATCGATGAAATTAAGCGTGAAGTTTCGAAAGCCATTGATGATGGCGCTCACTTAATCGTGCTCTCCGATCGCGATGGCGATGCCGAAGATGCGCCTATTCCTTCCTTATTGCTTACATCTGCAGTTCATCACCACCTGATTCGCGAGAAGAGACGCACGCAAGTTGGCTTAGTTGTTGAAGCTGGCGATGTGCGCGAAGTCCACCATGTAGCACTTCTAATCGGATACGGCGCAGCTGCAGTCAACCCTTACTTAGCGATGGAATCTGCCGAAGATCTAGTTCGCCAAGGCGTAATTACTGGCATCGCACCTGAAAAGGCCGTGCGCAACTTGATTAAGGCGTTAGGCAAAGGCGTGCTTAAGGTTATGTCGAAGATGGGTATTTCAACCATCGCTTCATATACCGGAGCTCAAGTTTTTGAAGCGATTGGTATCAGTCAAGAAGTGGTTGATGAATTCTTTGTAGGTACCACTTCGCGCTTAGGCGGCATCAGTTTGGACATCATTGCTCAAGAAACAATTGCGCGTCATCACATTGCATATCCGCCTGGGGGAGAAGTTCCGGGTGCTAAGCGCCTGCCAACTGGTGGCGAGTATTCATGGCGTCGCGATGGCGAACCACACTTGTTTGATCCGGAAACTGTATTTGCGCTGCAACACTCAACTCGCAATAAGCGCTTTGATATTTTCCAGCGCTACACCAATCGAGTTGACGAGCAAAGCCATCGCTTAATGACGCTGCGCGGTTTATTCAAATTTGCCGATGGTGTGCGCCAACCTATTTCAATTGACGAAGTCGAACCTGCTTCTGAAATCGTAAAGCGTTTCTCAACTGGTGCGATGTCGCTTGGTTCGATATCGCAAGAAGCGCACGAAACTCTAGCTATAGCAATGAACCGTTTAGGAGCTAAATCGAATACCGGTGAAGGTGGTGAAGATCCAGCTCGCTATGTCAAGGAAGCAAATGGCGACTCAAAGCGTTCAGCCATTAAGCAAGTTGCATCTGGTCGTTTTGGTGTTACTTCAGATTACTTAGTTAACTCCGATGATATTCAAATCAAAATCGCGCAGGGAGCTAAGCCTGGCGAAGGAGGTCAGTTACCTGGTAACAAGGTTTATCCGTGGATTGCCAAGATCCGCTACTCAACCCCAGGTGTTGGTTTAATTTCACCACCTCCACATCACGATATTTATTCAATCGAGGACTTAGCTCAGCTAATCCACGATCTAAAAAATGCAAATAAGAATGCTCGCGTTCACGTCAAGCTAGTAGCTGAAGTAGGTGTTGGCACAGTTGCTGCCGGTGTTTCCAAAGCACATGCAGATGTAGTTCTTATTTCTGGCCACGATGGTGGAACAGGTGCCTCACCACTTACTTCACTTAAACATGCTGGCGCGCCTTGGGAACTTGGATTAGCTGAAACTCAGCAGACGCTGTTGCTTAATAATTTGCGTGATCGCATTGTGGTTCAGGCAGATGGACAGTTAAAGACTGGCCGCGATGTCGTAATTGCAGCGCTCCTTGGTGCCGAAGAATTTGGTTTTGCCACGGCTCCACTAGTTGTTTCGGGTTGCATCATGATGCGTGTTTGCCATCTTGATACCTGCCCAGTTGGTGTGGCTACCCAAAACCCAGAGCTGCGCAAAAACTACAGTGGCAAGCCAGAATTCGTTGAGACTTTCTTCGAATATATTGCCGAAGAAGTTCGCGCGCTGTTAGCCCAACTTGGATATCGCTCATTGCTTGAAGCTGTTGGACATGTTGAGTCTCTCGATACTCGTGATGCGGTCAATCACTGGAAAGCAGCCGGACTAGATCTGGCACCACTTTTGGTTCGACCAGATGTTGAAAGTCCATTGCACAACACTTCAACACAAGATCATGGTTTAGCTGCTGCTCTTGATAACAAGTTAATTGAATTAGCCGATGCGGCACTTACAAAGGGCGAGTCGGTAAAAATTGATTTACCGGTTCGAAATGTTAACCGCACCGTCGGAACCATGCTGGGTGCTGAGATTACTCGTCGCCATGGCGGCCAAGGTTTACCTGCCGGCACAATTGATGTGACCTTGCATGGCTCAGCTGGTCAATCACTCGGTGCATTTATTCCAAGTGGTCTGAAGATTCGTCTTTATGGCGATTCCAATGACTATGTAGCAAAAGGTATTTCTGGCGGCACTGTTGTGGTTCGCCCAGATGAAAAAGCTGCCTTTAAATCTGAGGCCAACGTAATTGCCGGAAACGTAATTGGTTACGGAGCTACTTCTGGAAAAATTTATGTACGCGGCAAAGTAGGCGAGCGCTTCTGCGTTCGTAATTCTGGCGCAATCGCAATCGTTGAAGGTATTGGAGATCATGGTTGCGAATATATGACCGGCGGAACTGTGGTTGTTCTTGGCGCAACTGGTCGCAACTTTGCAGCTGGCATGTCTGGTGGACGCGCATTTATGCTCGACATAGATAGCGCCAACGTGAATACCGAAATGGTTGATTTGATGGCGGTACCAGAAGACCAGAAAGAAATACTGAAATCACTTGTTTCAGATTTCCAAGTTGAAACGGGCTCAGAGGTAGCGGCAGAACTTTTGGCGAACTGGCCATCAGCAATTACTCGTTTCACTCTAGTAATGCCACGTGACTATGCCCGAGTGCTTGCCGCAATCGAGCGAGCAAATCGCGAAGGTTTACCAGTTGATCAAGTTGTAATGGAGGTAGCAGTAAATGGCTGATCCAAAAGGATTCTTAACTACTGATCGCGCCTTACCTACTCGTCGCCCGGTAGATGTGCGCATTAAAGACTGGAAAGAAGTCTACGAAGAACAAGCTTTCCCAGATCTGCAAAAGCAAGCTGGTCGCTGCATGGATTGTGGAATTCCGTTCTGTCATTCTGGTTGCCCACTTGGCAATTTAATTCCGGAGTGGAATGACTTGATTTGGCGCGGAGACAAGAACGAAGCAATTGATCGCTTGCACGCAACAAATAATTTCCCCGAATTCACCGGACGCTTATGTCCAGCGCCGTGCGAGACCGCTTGCGTTGTTGCAATCAATAAGACTGCCGTAACTATTAAGCAAATTGAATTACGCACTATTGAAGAAGCTTTTAAAGATGGCACCGTCGAACCACAAATTGCTGACCGACTTACTGGCAAGACAGTCGCGGTAATTGGTTCCGGACCAGCAGGTTTGGCAGCGGCGCAGCAACTAACCAGGGCTGGTCACACAGTCGCGGTCTATGACCGCGCAGATAAAATTGGCGGCCTGCTCCGCTACGGAATTCCAGAATTCAAAATGGAGAAAGCCATTCTTGATCGTCGTTTAGATCAGATGACCAAAGAAGGCACTCGTTTCCGTCCAGGCGTTAACGTTGGCGTAGAAATTACTGGATCACAATTGCGTACTAAATATGATGCAATTGTTTTGGCAGTTGGTGCAACGCAGTGGCGAGATATCAATGTGCCAGGTCGCGAACTTAAGGGCATCTATCAAGCGATGGAATTTTTGCCTTGGGGCAATCGTCAAGGCCTAGGCGAAGTTGAGACACCTGAAATTAATGTCGCAGGCAAGCATGTAGTGATTCTTGGCGGTGGCGATACTGGTGCCGACTGTCTAGGAACCTCTGTTCGTCAAGGCGCAGCAAGTGTTACTCAACTTGAGATCATGCCGCGCCCAACCGAAGAACGCCCAGCAGGTCAGCCTTGGCCGACTTATCCGATGATCTATCGAGTCTCGAGTGCTCACGAAGAACTTGATAATCGAATGTTCTCAGTCAGCACTGAAGAATTCTTAGGCGATGGCAATGGTAATTTGCGCGCGCTTAAGATTGTCGAAACTAAATTTGAAAATGGCAAATTCGAACCAGTTGCAGGAACCGAAAAAGAGCTACCTGCTGATTTTGTTTTCTTAGCGATGGGCTTTACTGGCCCTGAAAAGACTGCGTTGATCGACCAGCTCGAAGTTGAGCTAGATGAACGTGGAAACATTAAGCGCGGCTTGGATTACCAAAGCAGCCAAGATGGAATTTTCGTGGCCGGCGATGCCGGTCGTGGACAATCGCTCATTGTTTGGGCGATCGCAGAAGGTCGCAGCGCAGCGGCTGAGGTAGATAAGTATCTAACTGGTGATACGCAATTGCCATCACCGATACTTCCTACTGCTCGCCCAATGATGGTCTAATTCAAAATCAATTAGACCTCAATTAGATACTAACTAGATAGGCTATATATATGCGCCGCGCCAAAATTGTATGCACGATGGGTCCAGCTGTTGAATCCTCCGAGAAGGTTCATGAGCTGATTGCAGCCGGTATGAACATGGCTCGCCTAAACCTTTCACATGGGGGATATGACGAACATCAGAGTCGCCTTGATTTAGTTCGTTCAGTCGCCGCCGAAACAAATCAGCCAATCGCAATTCTGGTCGATTTACAAGGCCCCAAGATTCGCTTAGCCCGTTTCGTAAATGGACCTCATGATCTAGCTCGCGGAGATATCTTCACAATTACAGCCGATGAAGTTGAAGGTACCAAAGAGCGCGTTGGAACTACTTATAAAGGCCTGCCAGGTGATTGCAAGCCGGGTGATCGCATTCTGATTGATGATGGAAAAGTAACTGTTGAAGTCATCGAAGTTAAGGGCAACGATGTTGTAACTAAAGTTATTGAGCCAGGTGCTGTTAGTAATAACAAAGGCATTAACTTGCCAGGTGTTGCAGTTTCCGTTCCGGCGTTATCTGAAAAAGATAAAGAAGATCTCCGTTGGGGACTAGCAGCAGGTGCCGATTTTATTGCGCTCTCATTTGTTCGTAGCGCAGCTGACATTAAAGATGTGCACGCGATCATGGATGAAGTTGGAATCCGACGCCCGGTTATTGCCAAGATTGAAAAGCCGCAGGCAGTCGAAAACCTGCAAGAGATTGTCGATGCCTTCGATGGCATCATGGTTGCTCGTGGCGATCTCGGTGTAGAACTACCAATTGAAGATGTACCACTAGTTCAAAAGCGTTGTATCGAACTTGCTCGCGAAGCAGCTAAGCCGGTAATCGTTGCGACTCAGATGCTTGATTCAATGATTCACAACTCAACACCAACTCGCGCCGAAGCAACCGACTGTGCAAATGCGGTTCTAGATGGCGCAGATGCGCTGATGCTCTCTGGTGAGACCAGTGTTGGTGAGTTTGCGATCCAGGCTGTTCAAGTTATGGCTCGCATAATTGTAAAAACCGAAGAAGACATGATGGATCGAATTCGTCCTATGCGTACTCAGCCTAAAACAAAGGGTGGCGCTATTACTAAGGCCGCAGTAGAAGTTGGCAAAATTGTTGATGCTAAGTTCTTAGTTGCATTTACCAAGAGTGGCGACTCGGCTCGTCGTATGTCACGACTTCGCTCACCAATTCCTATTTTGGCGTTAACACCAGACCCATCAACCTTTAATCAGTTGGCTCTGTCTTGGGGTATTGAATCAATGATCATGCCGATGGTTAACCACACCGATGAGATGGTGAAGCAAGTAGATACCTTGCTAGTTGAAAGCGGTCGAGGGGTAGTGGGCGAGAACATCATGATCGTGGCTGGCTCGCCACCCGGAATCCCTGGTTCAACAAATGCGATGCGCGTTCACCGTATTGGTGATGCCATTTCAGGTGCTGCGCCTGCGTATCGCTAACTAACTGCGTTTCGCAGCCAATTTTCTTACCGCTACAATTACCGCTCTAGCCTCGGTACTCCAACGGTAGAGAGGGCAGTCTCAAACACTGCATAGTGTCGGTTCGAATCCGACTCGAGGCACATGACTTCACAGAGCGGTAGCAAGAGCTCTACTTCACCTGCCACTCGCATTTTAGTTGCCGAAGATGAAACTTTAATCCGCATGGATTTAGT
>JBILOR010000106.1:0-4396 GCA_044374325.1 Candidatus Planktophila sp. | reverse complement strand
ATTTATCAATGTGGTTCTCGTAGTCGGTTGGTGTTAAAACTTCAGACTCATCAATGTAATCAACGCCCAAGCTCTGCAAAATTTGCGCTTCAACAAAATGACCGATGCGCGCTTTAGCCATAACTGGAATTGAAACAGCAGCTTTGATCTTCTCGATCATGTCCGGATCTGACATACGAGCCACGCCACCTTGCGCGCGAATATCTGCAGGTACACGCTCGAGTGCCATTACGGCGACAGCGCCTGCAGCCTCAGCAATCTTGGCTTGTTCAGCATTTACAACGTCCATGATGACGCCGCCCTTAAGCATCTCTGCCATGCCGCGCTTAACTCGTGCCGTTCCTACATTCTGGCTCATGCCGATGCTCCTAGTTATTTTTTGACGAGTGGTTAGCTCGCGATCAGGGTGCTTACTCTACTTTGAAACGGCTGGAGTTGGCGCGCTGAGCGTGAATACAGGCTTGCGATCAGTCAAAGCCACCCACACTGACCCAGGCGCGAACTTAATTTCGCTGCCGTTAGCTAAGGTCCAAGTTGTCCCAGCCTCGGCAGTTGGCCTGCTCCAGTTAGCTTTAAACGAACGCCCATCGCGCAAGATATAACCGGTTCCAGTTCCGACCGTTTCAGATAGCGGCGTGTAGCCGCCGTCAGCGCTGCGATAAATGGAGTCCGACATTTTCACATCTTGGATAACGAAGGTTGTGGCCCCTAGTTGCGTACCGCCTGCTGCAAGATTTGCGACTCCTGCATTGCTCAGCAACCAACGCTTTTCAGTACTTGACCAAGTTGCTTCATATTTGGAAGCTGGCCATTTAACCGAAACCGAATCAATCGCAACTCCACCGGCTGGTGCTTTACCAAAATTCCATCCGACTGATTTAGAAATTGCGACATCACGTTCATCGGTCTTAACTTTTTCGAGAAGTAGATCGCCACGTAGAACCATGTTGTACGGTGCTGGCCTACTAGCATCTCGAGTGTAGATAGTCGGTGACTGACGTTGAGCTCCGTAATCCCAGAGATTCGAATTAGCGATTACCGAAAGCATTGCACGTTGTGCACCACTATAAGAAAAGATTACTTTGCCGTATTGCGCCAAGATATCGATATCAGAAATTCGAGCACTGCGAACTGGCCCAATACTCTGCGGAATTACCGAGGAAAAAATTGCGGCTAAACGAGTGAGTCCGCCTTCGACCTGTTCAATGTAAACCACATCTGCATTTTCAATTCCAATCTGCGGACGAGCCAGCGAAGTGTCATCAATCTTGACTGCCAGAATTGGACCATCGAAACCTTCACGTCCACTAATTGAGTTGTAAGTTACTGAAGTTTGCGCAGGAGTTGAACCTTTATCACTCGCGCAACCCGCGAACGCAAAGGCAGAAATCAGAGAGAAGGTAATTAATTTAGATCGCATCGGCTTCAAACTCATAAGTAACTGGTAACGGCGCTGTGCCCGCTAAGTGGAACAACCTGAAAACTAACTTTCCGCGAATCAATTGCGTACGAGTCACCGCTTCAACGTGAATCGCAATCGCAATCTTAATCTTATCGGTCAACTGTTCGAGCTCAAGCAGCAATGCCTGGTCTGATTTAGCAATAATACTTTCACGTTCATCCAGCATCATTCCTAGCGCTCCCGATAAAACACTTTCGGCACTTGAGCGATCTTCGATGTCGGCACTGCGTGCCTGGTAAGCACTTGCCGTCAGCAATAGTGAGGTAGCCGGATCAGTAATCGCACTTCGAGCGATTTCGAGGGCGATTGCCGCGCGACGTTGAAGTAAGGAATCTAGCGTTGCCCAACTTGTTTCGACACGATGGTGCAAGCGGTCTAGCCGACCAGCCGAGAAAGTCAGATACCAGAAGATAAAAAGTAACAAGACAACAAGTGGAATTAGATTCTTCATTTTTAATCTCTACCCAGCAATCTTGTCCAAGAGCGACTTTCCGACGATAACGAAACTTTCTGTCCACTGACCATAGCTAATTCGTAAACTTCGAATATTTCTTCGCCGACCTGACTCCAATCAAATCTTTGTGCGTGCGCTGCACCTGCCGAAGCTAAATCTCTACGCTTGGCGTCGTCACGTAAAAGATCAATGATCACCTTCGCTAAGTTCTCTGAATTCTCGGTTTCAAAGAGCGCTCCGAATTGACCATTGCCCAAAACATCGGCGAAAGCTGGAATGTCGCTGGCGACTACAGCTGCTCCCCCAGCCATTGCTTCAGCCAAGATGATGCCAAAAGATTCACCACCGGTATTTGGTGCGATATACAGTGAAACACTTGCCAGAAAATCAGCTTTGTCTTCTTCGCTGATTTTGCCTAAGAACTCAACCCGATCTCGCAACTGCGGATCAACCTTTTCCAGAACTTCTTGGCTATCACCTGGACCGGCAATTAACACTCGGATATCTGGAATAAAGCGCGAAATGATCGGTAGCGCATCTAGCAAGACCGGCAGGCCTTTGCGATCTTCTTCGAATCTTCCTAAGAAACCAATTGTGTTCCCTTGCCATTCCGGCCGAGATGAACCATCACGATAATTGTCCGCGTAAATTCCATTAGGAATCACTATTGCATCGGTTTCAAGGTGTGCCGTCAGTGTTAAGCGTGCAGATTCACTAACTGCGATACGCGCCGAGAGCTTCTCAATAACTGGTTCCAGAATTGGACCAATCGCAACAATAGCCTTTTGATATTTGGCAGCGGCATGAAACGTACCAACCATTGCGCCCTCGCCCGCCCAACAAGCAAGCAATGAAAGTGAAGGTATCGCTGGTTCGTGCAAGTGGAGTAAATCAAAGTCACCATCATTGATCCAGCTACGAACTCGACTGTTTGCACCAACTCCAAATAGGACCCGTGCGACTGCACCGTTATATGGAATAGAAACTGCGCGCCCAGCACTTACAACATACTCAGGTAAATCTTCGCTTTCCGTAGCTGGAGCCAATACTTCAACATGGTGCCCGTTGTTAATAAGGAACTCAGCTAGATCACGAATATGGTTTTGAACTCCACCTGGAACATCCCAACTATAGGGACAGACAATTCCAATCCTTAACTTGCGATTAATCATGGACGCTCCACAAAATCGCCGTCTACCCAGATGCGTTGCAACATATGCCAATCCTGCGGATGTGCCGAGATTCCGGTCGCAAAATTGTTGGCGCAAAGTTGCACTGTCTTAGCAACTTGCACGCTTTCAGTTTCACCATCAGCAATTGTCACTTTTTGAAATTCAATATGTATTCCTGTTTCGGTATAAGAGACGTAGGCAGTCAGTAGATCCGCCCCGGTTCGAAGCGCTAGTAGCGCTGGTCCAGCCGGCATGCGCGCAGTGCCATCGAAAAATTTCACATCGATACCGCTTCGCGAGAGGTCACGATCTGCCACTAAAGCAACCAAATTACCTTCGCGCAATCTGCTAGCGAGCGTACCCATCACTCGACCGTCTAATGGCAAAGCTTCCATGCCGATTTTCTGACGGTATTCGAGAAACTTAAGAAACAACTTCTCCGGTTTTAGCCGTTCGACCACTGTCACCAATGGAATTCCTTGGCTACAGAAGTAAGAACCGGCATGATCCCAATTGCCTGCGTGCGGTAGTGCGACAACTACTCCGCGCTTACTTCGAACTGGTTCAAGCAGCAGTTCAACATCATTTACCGTAACTGTTGATTGGATTCGTTTGGTATCCCAATCTGGCGAACGAAAGGTGTCGCACCAATAACGAAGATATGAGCGCATTCCGGCCTGAGCTAAATTTCTTAGTTCACCATTAGAGAGTTCAGGCACAACTCGCTTTAAATTACTTTCTAGCCGCTGGAAATTTTTGCCATTTTTCGCGCTAGCGCGGTCGGCCACAAACTCGAAGAACCGATAAGCACTTTTCTCTGGCAACCAGCGAACGATTCGCCACCCTGCGAAGTAGGCAACCGCAGTTAAATCCTCGCCCTTCATTAGTTAGTGGCTTTCCAAACTATGTGTAAACGTTGCAGCACTGTTGCGACACTTGCTAAAGCAAGTACCCAGATGCCGATAGTCAAAATGTAATCAACACCCAATCCAGTAAAGCCAATTGCGGATATGAGAATAATCAACCGCTCAGTTCGCTCAGCAAAGCCACCTTTGCATTCAATCTGCAAACTTTCAGCTTTGGCTCGAATATAAGAAACTAAAAATCCCGACACGATAGAGACCATAAGTACATATGAAAGTGCATCGTTTTTCTGGGCCAAGAAAATTAGTAAACCGAAGGCAATAGCTGAGTCCGTAACACGATCAATTGTGGAATCTAAGAATCCGCCCCACCTGCTTGGTCCCTGCTGTGAAAGTCGGGCCATCGTGCCATCGAAAAGATCACTTAGTGCTAAGCAACAAATTG
>JBILOR010000105.1:0-4421 GCA_044374325.1 Candidatus Planktophila sp. | reverse complement strand
AAATGGTGCGGTAAGAAATGAACCGCCAAGATTTCGCCAGAAAATTAACACCCAAATTGGCATTGCGCTCATTGCAATTAATGGCCCTGAAGTGCCAATGCCAATAATGCCTATCCCCATGCGAATCTGATCGCCGCGGGCGGGCATTGTTGTGACGCTATCTCGACTCATTGGCTAAAGGTAGCGCGCATGGCCCTTGATAAAGCAGTTACCCTTAGCCCATGAGCGGGAACACATTAAATCGAATCTTCCTCGCCCGATTAGCCGGAACTGCAGTATTTGATCCAAACGGAGATCCAGTCGGCAAGGTGCGAGATGCTGTGGCGACCCTTCGCACAAATAATGCCCAGCCTCGAATTCTTGGTTTAGTTGTTGAAGTTCCAATGCGTCGCCGAGTTTTCGTACCAATTACTCGAGTAACTTCAATTGAAAGTGGCACAGTAATCATTACCGGCTTAGTTAACATGCGTCGCTTTGAAGTTCGCACGGGTGAAGTTTTGGTTTTAGGTGACATGCTCGATCGTTCAATTACCTTAATTGAATCAGGCGAGAATGTAGTTGTTGAAGATATGGCGATGGAACAAAATCGCAATGGCGATTGGTTAATCAATAAAGTTCACATCATGCGCAAGTCGCGTGGATTACGTCGCAAAGGCCCAACATCAACCGTGGCCTGGGAAGAATTAATTGGCTTTGCCAACGTCGAACCAAATCAAGGCGTAACTAATTTACTTCACACATTGAGCACATTACGTCCAGCAGATTTAGCAACCGTTCTGCAAGATCTACCACCAAAGCGTCGGGTCGAAGTAGCTCGTGGGTTAGACGATGAGCGACTGGCAGATGTGCTTGAAGAAATGGATGAAATACACCGAGTCGCATTGCTGACTGAACTCGAAGGCGAGCGCGCAGCTGACGTGCTCGGTGAGATGGACCCTGATGATGCAGCTGACTTGTTGCGCGAAATGGGCCAAGAGCGTGCTGATGCGCTAATTGAATTAATGGAACCAGAAGATGCTGAAGATGTTCTGCGATTGATGAACTATGAAGATTATTCCGCCGGTGGCATGATGACTACCGAGCCTTTAGTTATGTCGGCCGATTCCACAGTTGCCGAAGCACTAGCCGCAGTTCGCAAAAGTGAAATTTCTCCTGCTCTAGCCTCGCAGATTTTCGTCTGCCGACAACCGCTCGAGACTCCGACCGGTCGCTTAATGGGAATCGTTCACTACCAACGTTTACTGCGCGAGCCGCCGGCGACGTTGCTAGGCTCAATCGTAGATACAAATACGCAGGGACTTAATCCAGATGCGAACTTAAATGAAGTTTCGTCATACTTGGCCAGTTATAACTTGCTTTCATTGCCAGTTATCGATGCAAATGATCGCTTGTTAGGCGCTGTCACGGTTGATGACGTGCTCGATCACTTATTGCCTGAGAACTGGCGACATGATCATCGTGATCTTTCGCGAAGCTCAATTAAAGTTAATACTGAATTGGAGGGCTAACCATGGCACGTAATAATGGTTTAGATACCCCACGTAGCAAAGGCCGCACCCTTCGCCCGAATTATGATCCAGAAACTTTTGGTCGCTTATCTGAAAGCTTTGCCCGCTTCCTCGGAACCGCGCGCTTCTTGGTTTACATGAGCGTATTTGTGGCAACCTGGGTTATCTGGAATACCGTTGCTCCCACAAATCTTCGTTGGGATGATTACCCATTTATTTTCTTGACTTTAATTCTCTCGCTGCAAGCATCTTATGCTGCACCACTAATTTTGTTAGCGCAAAATCGTCAAGCTGACCGTGATCGAATTCAGAGTAATGAGGATCGTGCTCAGAACGAACGTAGCATTGCAGATACCGAATATTTAACTCGCGAGCTTGCCAGTCTGCGCAGCGCATTAGGCGACGTTGCAACTCGTGACTTTATGCGCAGTGAACTTTCTGATTTAGTTGAAGAACTTGAGAAGAAATTAAGTGCTCAGCCCAAGCCGAACACCAAGTAAAGATTTTGGACGCACGATAATCCGCGCAATAATCTCGTCAAAAACTTTTGCCGCATAGCTCTCGGGGTTAGAGACAACGACTGGAATTCCAGTATCTCCACCTTCTCGAAGTGCTGGACTAAATGGAATCTGACCCAAAACTGACACATCTTTACCAACTAATAGCGATAATCGTTTCGCAGTCTCAGCGCCGCCACCTTCGCCAAACAATGAAATAGTTTCACTACAATTTGGACACGGAAATGCTGACATATTTTCGATTACGCCAATTACTTGTTGTTTCATTTGGTGAGCAATGCGCCCGGTACGTTCTGCCACTTCAGCAGCAGCAATTTGTGGTGTAGTTACTACCAAGATTTCTGATGAGGGAATTAATTGACCAAGTGAGATCGCTAAGTCGCCGGTCCCTGGCGGAAGATCTAAAAGCAATAGATCGAGATCGCCCCAATAGGCATCGGATAAGAGTTGCTCGAGAACTTTATGTAATAGCGGACCACGGTAAGCAACGGCATCAGAGCGCTCGGGCTTAAACATCTCCATCGAAACGGTCTTAACGCCATATGACTCAAGTGGGATAAACATTTGATCTATGGCAGTTGGTCGTTGTCCGATTAAGCCCATCAACCGAGGAATTGAATGGCCATAGACATCGGCGTCTAGGATTCCGACTTTCAACCCTTGATTAGCGGCGGCGATTGCTAAATTGGCAGTAACTGAAGATTTGCCTACCCCGCCTTTGCCTGATGAGACGCCAATTACTCGAGTCAGTGAATCAGGTTGCGCAAATGGAATAAATTTTTCGCGGCCGTTGCGCAATATTGATTTCACATTATCGCGTTGTTTCTCTGACATAACTCCGAAAGTTAAATCTATCTCAGAGATACCCTCAATTGAACTCACCGCAGAAGTTACATCGTTGCGCAGGCGATCTTTCATTGGGCAACCTGAGATTGTTAGCAATACATGAAGTTCAAGCCGACCATCTTTAAAATCAACTCGGTCAACCATGCCTAGCTCGGTAATAGAGCGATGTAGCTCTGGATCCTGAACTTTGGTTAAAGCTTCGGTAACTTGATCTATTACGCTCATATTAAGTCCGGATCTATTTTGCTCTCGTAGGTTGGTTTACTTTTCTGCGGCGCATCTTCTTGAGCCAATACATCGTTGATTTGTTTCTTAATAAAAGTCTTTGGGTTTAAGTCGCTCGGTTGTAAATCTTCGAAACCTGGCCCGAGATTATCGCGCAGTTCGGCAGTTGCTGAATTGGAAATTTTTCGCAACTTCTTAACTAACTTTGCTGCATCGCTCGCTAATCTTGGTAGACGTTCTGGCCCAACTAAAATCATGCCCAAAACAGCTAAGCCAAGTAATTCACCAGCGCCGAGATCGAAGAACATCTCGCTAGCCTATCGTTTGCATTATTTGCCGGCGATCAGAATTAGCTTTGCGGTGCGGCTCTGCTTGCCGCGGACATAAGTGATAGTGACCTCGTCGCCAACATCATGGGTGCGAATTTCAACGATTAATTCCTCAGGGGTATTTATCTTTATGCCATCTATCTCGGTGATTAAGTCACCTGGACGCAGACCAGCTTTAGCTGCCGGGCCACCCGCCAGGATTGCTGATGAGGATTTCGCAATTAGCGCTCCGCCGCCGCTGTAATTCATATCAACTGCCACGCCAATAACGGGGTAAGTAGCTTTGCCATCTCTGATTAATTGATCGGCAGTTTTACGTGCCTGATTAATCGGAATTGCAAAACCGAGTCCGATCGATCCCGACTGCCCACCTAAGCTGCTGCCAAGGGATGCAATCGCCGAATTGACGCCAATTACTGCCCCCGTTGCATCAACCAGTGGCCCGCCTGAATTTCCCGGATTAATTGCAGCATCAGTCTGTAGCGCGCTAATGAAAGAAGTTGAACTATCGTCATCGCCAGCTGTAACTGGGCGATCTTTTGCACTAATAATTCCTTGGGTTACGGTACCTGATAATCCAAGTGGTGAACCAAAAGCAATTACCGAATCACCGACTTGAACTTTATCGCTATCGCCAAATTGCAGAGCTTTTAACCCAGTCGTTTTAATCTTTAAAACTGCTAGGTCATATGACTCATCACGGCCAAGTACTTTTGCTACATATTCACGGCCATCATTAAGAATTACTTTAATGGTCATTGCATCAGCAACTACGTGATTATTAGTTAACAGATATCCATTTGGATCAATTACAAATCCGGAACCAGAACCGCCACCGTTTTGTGACATGGTTTCGATTGAAACAACTGAAGGCAAAACTCGTGCTGCAATACCCGCAACTGAATCTGGCGAGCGTTCAATAGTTGAAGTCGAGGAAACTAAATTAACGCCACTTGAAATTAAGCCTTTAGTCGCATCTCCACCAAGTATGCCCC
>JBILOR010000104.1:0-4506 GCA_044374325.1 Candidatus Planktophila sp. | reverse complement strand
ACCGGTAAAACTGCGCGCGCAACTTCGCGGGCAATGCCGGCATCGAGCATCACTTGATATTGCTTGTAAGCCAAGGTGTAAGCCTCTTTCATTGCACCTTGCGTAATTTCAAGTTGTTCTTTAGTTCCATCAACAAATGTATAAGCGCCCGCTTTACCGATTTGAATCAACTTGCGATCAGCATCAGGAATATAAAAAACTGGTGACAATTCGCGATAGCGACCACTCTCTTCGTTATAAGAAGCAATGCGATGGCGCATAAATTCACGGAAAACAAAAATTGGTGCCGAGACAAAGAAAGTCATTGAGGTATGTTCAAATGGTGAACCATGACGTTCGCGAGCCAAGTAATTAATTAGCCCAGCCGAACGGGCTGGGTCTTCGCCGATCTCATCTAGTGACTGTTCGCCTGCGGTAGATACGCGCGCAGCCCAAATAACATCGGCATCGCTGGCGCTGGCTTTAACCAGCTCGACAGTCATGTCACTTCGGAAGATGATTTCGCTATTACGCGGAGATTCGTTGCTCATGAGCCGACCCTATCTAGCCATCTGCGCGCGGTTGTGGATTTCTAAGGCAGAATAGCCGCGTGTCCAAAGTAAACAGCGCCACCTTTCGCGATTCGCTCAGCGTTTCGCTGACCGTGGGTGCATATGGCGTCGCTTTTGGCGCTGCCGCCGTAGCAAATGGGTTTACGGTTCTGCAAAGTTGCTTACTTTCGTTACTAACTTTCTCGGGTGCATCACAATTCGCAGTTGTTGGCGTCTTAGGTGCTGGCGGTACTGCCTTAAGTGGAATTGCTACGGCTTCACTACTTGGTATTCGCAATGGTTTATATGGCGTGATCATGGCGCCACGGTTAAGTGTTAAAGGTTTTAAACGAATTATTGCGGCTCAAATAACTATCGATGAATCAACTGGCGTAGCTCTGGGCCAAGAAGTTCGCAGCCCTGAGGCTATGCGTCAAGGCTTCTGGCTAACTGGCTTCGGCGTATTTATATTTTGGAATCTTTTCACGATAGCTGGCGCACTTGGCGCGCAAGCAGTGGGCGATATTCGTGCTTGGGGTTTAGATTCCGCAGTACCGGCCGCTTTCCTTGGTTTAGTTTGGCCCAGGCTTAAAACAAATAGTGATCGCGCGCTAGCCATCGGTTGCGCAGTATTTGCAGTAGCAATGACTCCGATTTTGCCCGCTGGTCTACCAATTATTGCCACTGCATTTATTGCAATTGCTGTGGGGTTACGCAGATGAACCAGTATTGGATCGCCGTAATCGGCACTAGCGCCATTGCATTTGCTTTGAAATATAGTGGTCATTCAGTTCCAGAGAAATGGTTATCGCACCCCAGAATTCAGCGAGTAAATGCGTTAATCCCGATTGCGCTTTTAAGTGCTCTGGTTGCAGCTCAAACTTTTACTGAAAAATCCAGATTAATGATCGACCACCGTTTACTTGGTTTATCAGTAGCGATAATTGCGCTGCTACTAAAAGCGCCATTTCCAGTCGTTGTTCTCTCAGCGGCTGTTAGTTCAGCGCTGCTTTACAATTTAAATAATTGAGAGAGATTTAAGCTTTTCAGTAAGTGCGATATCTGACGGCTCAGTTAAGTGTGTGCCATCTTGGAAAACTATTACTGGAATTGACTTAGCGCCACCATTGATCTCAATGACTTTATCGGCGGCGGTTAAATCAGCTTCGACATCAATCTTGGTCCATTCAACGCCTAGTTCATTTAGTAAGCGTTCAGAGCGACGGCAATCGCCACACCAGTCGGCACCATACATAACGATTTGATCTTTAGACATTTGTGGCTCCCCTTACATGAATTTATCTAGGCCATGTGTCAGGCCTGGAACTTTTACAACACTACGAACACCTAATAGAACACCTGGCATAAAGCCGGCGCGATCAATTGAATCATGACGAATTGTTAGGGTTTCACCTAGCCCACCCAAGATAACTTCTTGGTGTGCTACCAAACCACGAACGCGAACTGAGTGAACAGGAACATCGCCAACTATCGCGCCGCGCGCACCTTCGAGTGCCGTATGTGTTGCATCGGGCATGGCAGCTAAACCAGCTTCTTTGCGAGCTTCGCTCATTAGCTGCGCAGTGCGAGCTGCGGTGCCACTTGGGGCGTCAACTTTTGCTGGGTGATGCAGTTCAACAATTTCAGCAGATTCAAAGTAGCGCGCAGCTTTGGCCGCAAACTCCATCATCAACACTGCGCCAATTGCAAAGTTTGGCGCAATCAAAACACCCACGGTTGGATGTGCTTTTAAGTCCGCAGCTAACTTTGCGATCTTGGCATCATCAAAGCCAGTAGTGCCAACAACTGCATTTATATTATTTTTAATCAAGAAATCTAAATTCGCCATCACTGAATCAGGTGTCGTGAAATCAACTACAACTTCGGCGCCATGTTTGATTAGTTCTTCAAGAGAATCACCTAGATCAAGGGCGGCGACTAGTTCGAGGCCATCAGCATCGCGTACTGCCTGTACGACTTCAGCACCCATGCGACCTTTAGCGCCTAGAACACCGACTTTGATCATTTCGATCCCCCGTTGCGAAGTACCTTTTCAAATTTACGTAAGTCCTTATGCGGACCCACTACGGCAAGCGTAGGCGATTTGATCAAGAACTCGCTGGCAACAGCCCGCACATCCTCAGGAGTCACGCGGGCAATTGACTTCAAAATATCGTCAAAGCTCATAACTTCTCCATAAACGATCTCGCTCTTGCCGATTCGGCTCATGCGCGAGCCCGTATCTTCTTGGCTCAACACCAGGGAACCGCGAACGGCGCCTTTGGCCCGATCGATCTCCTCATGCGTAAGTCCATGTGTGACTACATCGCTTAGAACTTCTTGAATAATTTCAATTACTTCAACTGACTTGGCTGGATTACAACCTGCATAAAACCCAAGCACGCCGGTGCCGGCGAATTGTTGAGCATAGGCATACACCGAATAAGCCAGACCGCGCTTCTCGCGAATTTCTTGGAATAACCGAGATGACATTCCGCCCCCGAGGGCTGAAGCCATAACACCCATTGCAAATCGTCGTTCATCGCTGCGTGCAACACCTTCGAGACCATAGAACATATGTGACTGCTCGGTCTTGCGATAAATACTGCCCACTGCTTGCTGATTACGAGGCTTAACTAATGTGTTCTCGCGCAGCACCGGGGCGGCATGAGTATCTAAAAAACCATCGCGTGATAGCGCTTTTTCAATCGCGGCAACAACCTTCTTGTGCTTTATGTTTCCGGCAACTGCCACAACTAAGTTCTCGGGTAGATACTTTTTCTTATAATAATTAAAAACGGTATGACGGCTCATGCCCTTAATTGATTCAACGGTACCCAAAATCGGCCGACCCACCGGAATATCGCCGTAATAAGTATCGCTGAATAAATCGTGAACCAAGTCGCTTGGATCATCATCGCGCATTGCAATTTCCTCGAGCACTACCTTGCGCTCGGCATCAACATCGGCAGCTGTAACTAGCGACGAAGTAATTAGATCGGCTAGAACTTCAATCGCCATCGGTAGATCGTTATCAATCACTCGCGCATAGAAACAGGTGTATTCCTTGCTAGTAAAAGCATTCATCTCGCCGCCGACAGCTTCAATGGAAGATGAAATCTCCATTGCTGTACGAGATGAGGTGCCCTTAAAAAGTAAATGCTCTAGAAAATGAGAAGCCCCAGCAGTTGCTGGGGTTTCATCACGTGAACCGATATTTATCCAGATTCCGACCGCGGCGCTGCGTACCGAAGATACTTCTTCAGTAACGATACGCAGACCGCTGGGTAGAACGCTTCTACGTACTGACATTATTCGGCGCTTGGAACGCTTCCGTCTTCAAGTACTGGAACCAATGAAAGCTTGCCCTTAGGGTCAATCTCACCGATCTCAACTTGAATCTTGTCGCCAACCTTCATAACTTCTTCAAGGTTTTCGATGCGCTTTCCGCCATGCATCTTGCGAATCTGCGATACGTGTAGCAAACCATCTTTGCCTGGCATCAATGATACGAAGGCACCAAATGCTGCAAGCTTTACGATCGTACCTAAGTAACGCTCGCCAACTTCTGGCATCTGTGGGTTAGCAATTGCATTGATCTGTGCACGAGCAGCTTCAGCAGCTGGGCCGTTTGTTGCACCGATATAAATTGTGCCGTCATCTTCGATTGAGATCTCAGCGCCAGTTTCATCTTGAATCTGGTTAATGATCTTGCCCTTAGGCCCGATAACTGCGCCAATTTGATCAACTGGAATCTTGACTGAGATGATGCGAGGAGCGTATTGGCTCATCTCATCTGGGGCATCGATTGCTTCATTCATCACATCAAGAATTGCAAGACGCGCTTCTTTAGCTTGGTGAAGTGCGCCGGCCAATACTGAGGCAGGAATTCCATCTAGCTTAGTATCTAATTGAAGAGCTGTGATGAAATCTTTAGTACCGGCAACTTTAAAGTCCATATCGCCGAATGCATCTT
>JBILOR010000016.1:0-15453 GCA_044374325.1 Candidatus Planktophila sp. | reverse complement strand
GCATTCGGTTTACGCCGTCGCGGAATCAAAGATGTTGATGCAGCTGTTAGCAAAGTTCTAGATCTAGTTGAGTTGCCGCACTTAGCCCAACGCAAGCCAACGCAATTATCTGGCGGCCAACAGCAACGTATTGCGCTAGCTCGCGCAATTGTTAACCGCCCGGCTCTGCTTTTGCTTGATGAACCTCTGGGAGCACTTGATCTAAAGCTCCGTCGCCAAATGCAGATCGAACTTAAGTGGATTCAAAAAGAAGTTGGTTTAACTTTCGTTCACGTAACACACGATCAAGAAGAAGCTATGACAATGGCTGACACGATCGCAGTTATGAATGTGGGCGAGATTGAGCAGATGGGTTCACCGGCTGATCTATATGACAACCCAAAGACTGCCTTTGTGGCCAACTTCTTAGGTCAATCAAACCTGATTAAAGGCACCATTAGCGGCAACGATGGAGATTCTCATGTAGTTGACGTATTCGGACAAAAGATCTCACTGCAGAAGAATCGTTCACATGCCGTTGATAACTCAATTTATGCCGGTATTCGCCCTGAGAAATTCCGTATTTCTCGTTTAGGTACGCCAACAACCGGAAATGTTTTAACCGGCGGACACATTGAAGATGTTTCTTACATCGGCGTATCAACTCAGTACCAAGTCGAGATGCCTTGGGGCCAAGAACTAATGGTCTTCGAGCAAAACGACGACGGTGTTGCACCGTTTAGTAAGGGAGAGGAAGTAAACATTTCCTGGGAGCCAGTTTTTACTTTCGGACTTCGCGGTGATGAAGATGCAACTGCTGGTTCTGAAGTTAATCCTGAAGAACTAGACGAAGAGTAATAAAAGCAATGCGCAAGATCCGTACTCCTTACCTTCTACTCTTACCGGGTTTTGCGTTTTTATTTACTTTCTTTATCTTGCCGATTATGAACTTGGCGCAAACTTCAACCCAGACCCCAATTGGCGGGGGAGACACTGGTCAATTTGAGCAGACGCTTCGTTTCTCTAATTACCTTGATGCCTTTATAGAAAATAGAGAGCAATTCGCTCGCTCCTTTGTTTATGCGACTATCGCAACTTTGTTAGCTCTAGCGATCGCCTATCCGCTGGCATATGCCATCGCGCTAAAAGGTGGCAAGCTAAAAAACTTTATGTTGATTCTGGTAATCGCACCATTCTTTACATCTTTCTTACTTCGCACCGTGGCCTGGAAACAGATTCTGGGCGAAGAAGGTTTCGTAGTTCCAACGCTTCGAACTTTCGGAATCATTAGCGATAGCACGACGCTAACTTCGACTTCCTTTGCTGTTGTTATGGGTATGACTTATAACTTCCTGCCATTTATGACGTTGCCACTTTATGCCTCGATTGATCGCATTGATCCACGCACACTCGAGGCCTCTGGCGACCTATACGCAAACGGATTTACGACTTTTCGCAAAGTTACTTTGCCGCTCTCGATGCCTGGCGTAGTCGCGGGTACATTGCTTACCTTTATTCCAGCAGCCGGTGACTATGTAAACGCGGCAATCTTAGGTAGCCCAAATACCAAGATGATCGGTAACGTAATTGAGTCGCGCTATCTCAAGATTGTTGATTACCCAACGGCTGCAGCACTTTCATTCACGCTAATGGTAGTTATTTTGATTCTGGTAACCATCTATGTTCGCAAAGCCGGAACTGAGGAGTTGGTATGAGTACCAAGATCAAGGATGCCTCGATTCCGCAACTTCCAACTAGTGCGCGTATTTCGCGTTGGATCGGCCGTAACTTAATTCGTATTTATGCAGTAGTTGCTTTCACCTATCTCTTTATTCCAGTTGCCTACACCTTTGCTTTCTCCTTCAATGATTCAGGCAAGAGCAACTTGATTTGGAAAGGCTTTACTTTCGCTAATTGGCAGAATCCTTGTGGTGCACCTGAAGTTTGTACCGCGCTGGCGAACTCAATCAAGATTGGTTTCCTAGCCACATTCTTTTCGACAATTTTGGGCACCATGATTGCTTTTGCTATCGGTCGTTATAGTTTTAAAGGTCGCTCAACTTCTAACCTTTTGATTTTCTTGCCTATGGCAACTCCCGAAATTGTGCTAGGCGCTTCACTGCTTTCGCTTTTCTTAGTCTTTCAAATCAATCCTGGTTTTTGGCCAACAGTTATTTCGCATGTGGTTTTCTGTATCTCATTTGTAGTAGTTACCGTAAAAGCTCGAATCGCGAGTTTAGATCCGCGTCTTGAACAAGCGGCGATGGATCTCTATGCAAATGAACGCGAAACTTTCCGCCGGGTGACTTTGCCTTTGGTTGCACCGGGAATTGCGGCCGCAGCGCTATTGGCTTTCAGCTTGTCTTTTGATGATTACATCATCACTAACTTCAACTCGGGCACGATTAAAACTTTCCCGGAGTTTGTTTACACCTCGGCCGCCCGCGGTATCCCGGCACAGGCCAACGTAATTGGTTCGGCGATGTTCTTCTTAGCGCTGGCAATCGTAATAACTGGGCAGATTGTGGGTCGTAAGCGTAAAGTGAGCGCATGACCAATCACGGCAATTTGTATGGCCCCAGCTTTACCTTCTTAGGCATCCCAGCCTGTGATCTAGAGGTGCCGGCAAGTTATGCCGATGCCGATGTAATTATTCTGGGCGCGCCGATTGATTCCGGCACTTCACATCGCTCTGGCGCCAAATTTGGTCCGCAAGCAATTCGTGGCGGTGATTATTTACCGCATGATGGCGAACGCCCACATTTAGCTTTGCGCACTGATGGGCTGAAAGATCTGAAAGTTTATGATGCTGGCGATTTGTTAATGCCCGGCGGTGATTTGGTTGCAGCCCTTGAAGTATTAGCGAATGCCACTGAACAGATCTCGCGCGCGGGCATTATTCCGGTAATTCTTGGTGGCGATCACTCCATCGCTTCTGCCGATGTTGCCGGCATCGCTAAACATCGCGGGCTGGGCAAAATTTCAATGATTCACTTCGACGCACACGCTGATACCGGCGCAGATCAAATGGGTGCTCTCGTTGGTCATGGCACTCCAATGCGCAGATTAATCGATGGCGGTTTTGTGCGAGGCGATCGTTTCTTGCAACTCGGATTACGTGGCTACTGGCCAGATAACGAAACGCTAAATTGGATGCGCGATCAAGGAATGCGCAGTTACGAAATGACCGAGATCCATCATCGCGGCCTAGGGCCGGTACTCGATGAATCTTTTGCCACTCTAACTAATCAATGCGATGGCGTTTTCTTATCTGTAGATATCGATGTAGTTGATCCCGGAATGGCGCCAGGAACCGGCACTCCTGAACCTGGCGGCATGACAAGTCGCGAACTGCTCGAAGCTGTACGCCGCATTTGTTTAGAACTACCAGTCGTTGGCATCGATGTAGTCGAAGTAGCACCAGCTTTTGATAGCGCAGATATCACAGCGATCTTGGCTAACCGAGTAGTCCTTGAAGCGCTTAGTGCAATTGCCAAACGTCGCAACGGCACACCATATTCGCCAACTCAGAATCTGCTTGATCGATAATCAATGCGCGATCTAGTAATTCTCGGTTCAACCGGGTCGATTGGCGTGCAAGCGCTTGAACTCGTTGCTGCAAATCCGACTGTTTTTAACGTTGTTGCGATCAGCGCATATGGCAATGATCCGGCTGCAATCATTGAGCAAGCTCGCACCTTTAAGGTTCAAGTAGTTGGCGTAGTTATCAATGCCGAGGTAATTCGCGAAGCGCTGCCTGGGGTAACGGTAATCGATGGGCCAAATGCCGCCATTGAGATCGCTGCGATTACTTGCGAAGTAGTTTTAAATGGCATAACTGGTTCGATCGGGTTAGGACCAACACTGGCTGCCCTTGAAGTTGGAAATAAATTAGCACTTGCGAATAAAGAATCACTGGTAGCTGCCGGTGAGTTAGTAATGTCGAGGGCTAGTGAAAATCAATTAATTCCAGTTGATTCTGAACATAGCGCAATTTGGCAAAGTGCAATGGCGGGCAAGAAGTCCGAAATTGCTAAGTTAGTCTTAACGGCAAGTGGTGGGCCATTTAGAAATCGTCGTGATTTAAGCGATGTCACAATCGCCGAAGCGTTAGCTCACCCAACCTGGGCAATGGGTCAAGTGGTCACAATCAACTCGGCAACGCTAATGAATAAATCACTTGAAATCATCGAAGCTCATTACTTATTTGATATGCCATATCGCCAAATCGAAGCAGTGATTCATCCGCAATCAATTGTGCATTCAATGGTTGAGTATGTCGATGGTTCGACAATTGCACAGCTAAGCCCACCAAATATGAAGGGCCCAATTGCTTACGCCATTAATTGGCCAGTGCGATTAACGGGTGCAACAAAGACGATGGACTGGTCAGTGCAACACTCTCTGGAATTTGAGCCAATTGATAATGACCGTTTCCCGGTCATCGAACTAGCTCACAGATGTGGTGAGTTGGGTGGGGGACTACCTGCCATCTTTAATGCGGCAAACGAAGTTGCAGTGGCGGCATTTTTAGCTGGGCAGATTTCGTTTACCTCGATCATTGAAAGTGTTGATTTAGTCGTACAGAAGTTAGGTTCGGCTGTGAATCCAATTAGAGATCTCGCCGATGTCAGTGCCATCGAGAATGATGCCCGTAAAGTAGCGGGCGAGCTCATTGAGAAAGTGGCGAAATAATGGAATTTATCGGCGTATTGGCATTTGTGGCAGCGTTGCTCTTCTCAGTAATGGTGCATGAATTCGGACACTACATAACTGCGCGTAAATTTGGCATGAAAGTTACCGAATTTTTCCTTGGTTTCGGCAAGCGCATCTGGTCCACGCAACGTGGCGAAACTGAATTTGGCATCAAAGCAATTCCCGCTGGTGGTTATTGCCGAATTGCGGGCATGACGCCGCGTGACGAAATGGATCTAGGCGAAGAAAATCGCGCTTTTGTGAAAGCCTCTTCTGGGCGCAAATTGATCGTACTTGGCGCTGGTTCTTTTCTACACTTTGTTTTGGGTTTCGTGGTCTTGCTAATCCTATTTATTGGCATCGGCACTAATCGCATTACTCCGCAAGTAGCACAAGTTTCCGACTGTATTCCAGTTGCTAGTGAGGCCTGTACTAGTTCTTCGGTTCCATCGCCAGCCAAGTCAGCCGGTATCAAAGCTGGCGATTACATAATGGCGATTAATAACAAACCAGTTAAGAATTGGGCTGATGATGTTCAGATCATTCGTGATTCAGCTGGCAAGGAGCTAACTCTTTCAATTTATCGCGATGGCGAAAAAATCACGATTAACGCGACTCCAGTTTCACGGGAAGTAAATGGTGAAATCCGTGGCATCCTCGGCATTATTAATGAAGTAGCAAATGTTCGTAGTGATCCAATCAAGGCCACAAAAGATTCAATTTCGCTAAGTAAAGAGTTCTTGGTTTCAAGTGTGAAATCTTTAGTTGCACTCCCTGCCAAGATTCCTTCCCTTTGGGGCCAAACTTTTCAAGGCGAAGAACGCGATGTCGATGGTTTGATTGGAATCGTTGGCGTCGCCGCAGTCTCTGGTCAAGTAACTGCGTCTGATCAAATGTCTTGGTCGGAACGTATTGGGGCCTTCTTGTTAATTGTGGCCAGCCTTAATTTCTTCGTTGGCGTATTTAACTTATTGCCAATTTTGCCGCTCGATGGTGGTCATATGGCAGTAGCAATTGCTGACGAAATCAGGGCGTTTTTGGCTCGCTTGCGGGGCAAGCCAAGACCTAAGCCAGTCGATGTAACAGTACTTACGCCAATTACGATGGTGGTCTTTGTTTTGTTGGCAGTATTGACTGTCATGCTCCTTGTGGCAGACATTATTAATCCAGTCGTTCTAAATCTTTAGCGCTACGGCCGCACTTAGGGCAGAATAGCGACATGGTTGATCTTGGAATTCCAGCAGCACCGCCTGCCGCTTTAGCCCCTCGTCGCAAAACCCGTCAGCTTCAAGTTGGCAAAGTAGGCGTCGGCAGCGATTCACCAGTCAGCGTGCAATCAATGTGTACGACTTTGACCTCGGATGTGAATGCCACCTTGCAACAAATCGCGCAACTAACTGCCTCAGGTTGCCAGATTGTGCGCGTTGCAGTGCCTAGCCAAGATGATGCCGACGCGTTGGCGCAGATCGCCAAGAAGTCTCAGATTCCAGTTATCGCCGATATTCACTTTCAACCAAAATATATTTTCGCCGCAATTGATGCCGGTTGCGCAGCAGTTCGCGTTAACCCAGGCAACATCAAGCAATTCGATGACAAAGTAAAAGAAGTTGCTAAAGCAGCAGGTGATGCGGGAATTCCAATTCGCATTGGCGTAAATGCAGGATCACTAGATCCACGTTTATTGGCCAAGTACGGCAAAGCAACTCCTGAGGCGCTAGTTGAATCAGCGATCTGGGAAGCATCACTTTTCGAAGAGCATGGTTTTTCCGATATCAAGATTTCAGTTAAGCATCATGACCCAGTAATTATGGTTAAGGCTTATCGCTTACTCGCTGCGCAAACGACCTACCCGCTGCATTTAGGTGTTACTGAAGCAGGACCACTTTTCCAGGGCACAATTAAATCTGCCACTGCATTTGGAATTTTATTGGCTGAAGGCATCGGCGACACGATTCGCGTTTCGCTTTCAGCACCGCCAGTTGAGGAAGTAAAAGTCGGAATCTCGATTCTAGAATCGCTTAATTTGCGCCAACGTAAGCTTGAGATTGTTTCTTGCCCATCATGTGGTCGCGCCCAAGTTGATGTTTACACTTTGGCTGAACAGGTACAAGCTGGCCTCGAAGGAATGACTGTTCCACTTCGCGTTGCGGTTATGGGCTGCGTCGTAAATGGCCCAGGTGAAGCACGCGAAGCTGATCTTGGTGTTGCATCAGGAAACGGTAAAGGCCAGATCTTTGTTAAGGGCGAAGTTATAAAGACCGTGCCTGAATCAATGATTGTGCAAACTTTAATTGAAGAAGCAATGCGGTTAGCGGAAGAGATGGAGGCTGCCGGCGTTGCCTCAGGTGAGCCAGTTGTGAGCACTTCCTGATGCTAAAAATGTCGACGCTATTTCTGCGCACCCTTCGTGATGATCCAGCCGATGCTGAAGTAGCCAGCCATAAACTGTTAGTTCGCGCTGGTTATGTGCGCCGAATTGCTGCCGGAATTTATTCTTGGTTACCTCTTGGCGTGATTACGCTTCGCAATATTGAGCGAGTTATCCGCGAAGAAATGGATGCCGCTGGTTTTCAGGAAGTTAACTTTCCTTCGCTTTTGCCGCGCGATGCTTACGAAGCCACAAATCGCTGGGAAGAGTACGGCCCAGCTCTATTTCGTTTGCAAGATCGCAAGGGTGGCGATTATTTATTAGGCCCAACCCACGAGGAAATGTTTACCTTGATGGTCAAAGGCGAGTACTCATCGTATAAAGATCTGCCACTAAGCATTTATCAGATTCAAACTAAGTTCCGCGACGAAGCAAGACCACGCAGTGGCATTATCCGCGGCCGCGAATTTGTTATGAAAGATTCGTACTCCTTTGATATCGATGATGCCGGCCTTGAAGTTTCTTATCAAAATCACCGCGAAGCTTATGTAAAGACTTTTGATCGTCTAGGCATGAAGTACAACATTGTTAAAGCCGTATCTGGTGCCATGGGTGGTTCAAAGTCTGAAGAATTCTTAGCCCCATGTTCAACGGGTGAAGATACTTATGTGCTCTGTCCTAAGTGTGGCTTTGCGGCAAATGTCGAAGCGATGATCACTAAGGTCGCTGCAGTTGATTCATCAGCAACCCCAGCGGTCGAAGCTTTTGATTCACCTAATACGCCGACCATCGATACTTTAGTTGAACTACTAAATAATAAGTTTGGCGGGGGATTTACCGGCGCAGATACGTTAAAGAATGTAATGCTGATGGCCGATAACAAAGCTATCTGTGTACTAGTGCCTGGTGATCGCGAAGTAGATTTAAAGCGTTTCCAAGAAAACATTGGCGGCATTCACGAACTGCGGGTATTTGAAGATGCAGATTTCGCTAAGTTCCCAGCGCTAGTAAAGGGTTACATTGGGCCACAGGATGCTAAGAAATCTGGCATTACGGTTTATGCAGATCCAAGAGTTGCACCAGGAACTTCCTGGGTAACAGGAGCTAACGAGAAAGACCGCCATGCTCGCAACGTTGTTAACGGGCGTGATTTCACACCAGATGCTTACGTCGAGGCTGCCGAAGTTCGCGCAGGCGATGCTTGCCCAGAGTGTGCAACACCAGTGGTGATTGATCGCGCAATTGAGATCGGGCATATTTTCCAACTCGGTCGCAAGTATGCCGAGGCGTTAAACCTGACAGTGCTTGATCAAAATGGAAAGTCGCAGATCGTCACCATGGGTTCATATGGCATCGGTGTATCTCGAGCGGTTGCCGCTATTGCTGAACAAACTCACGATGAAATTGGACTTAACTGGCCAGTTGATTTAGCACCAGCCAAGGTTCATATCGTGGCAACGGGTAAAGAAGACGCGATTTTCGACGCCGCCCTTGATCTGGGCACCAAACTCGAAGCTAACGGAATCTCGGTAATGCTCGATGATCGTCGCGATCCAAGTGCTGGCGTTAAGTTTAAAGATGCCGAGCTAATCGGAAACCCAATTATTGTGGTCGTTGGTAAAGCACTTGCAAATGGAAATGTCGAAGTTCGAGTTCGCAAGAGCGGCGAGAAGTCTGAAGTTGCAGTTGGCGAAGCGGTAAACGCAATCACTGCACTTTTGGCTGCAATTAAGTAATTAATGCTCTCCGATCTATCGCTCTACACACTGCTCTTTCTCTTTATTGCAGCGTTCGGAGCTGGCCTAATTGATGCCATCGCTGGCGGCGGTGGATTAATTCAGTTACCTGCTTTATTAATTGGGTTGAGCGATTTCAAAACTGTCGAAGTTCTAGGAACTAATAAATCAATCTCAATTTTCGGAACAACCGCGTCTGCTCGACTTTATCGCAAGAGCGTAAAAAGTGACCCAAAATTTTTGCTCGCACTAGTTATTCCAGCGCTATTGGGTTCAATTGGGGGAGCATCTCTTGCTTCACGGTTACCCACTGAGTATTTCCGGCCAGTAGTTCTGGTTCTGCTAATTGCAGTTGCGATTTATACCTTTACGAAGCCAGAACTAGGCCAAGTCGAAGTGATGAAACATTCGACTAAACATCGCATGCTGATTGGAATTTCAATTGCGGTCGTAATTGGTTTCTACGATGGCATCTTTGGTCCAGGTACTGGTTCCTTCTTAGTCCTGGCCATGGTCGGGTTGGGCTTTGCTTTCTTAAGCGCATCGGCCATAGCCAAGGTGGTAAATGTTTCAACCAATTTAGGCGCAATTATTGTCTTTGGTTTAAATGGGGCGATCTTGTGGCAGATCGGATTAACCCTGGCGGTAGCTAATGTGGCCGGTGCGATTATCGGCGCGAAACTAGCGATTCGCGGTGGTTCGACTCTTGTGCGAAAAGTTTTCTTAGTAGTAACTATTGCCTTGATCATCAAGGTCGCACTAGACACGTTCAAAGCTTTCTAATTCATAGGTTAGAATTAGCCTCACAACTTAATCAACAACTTAATAGTTAGGAAATTTACATGGCCCTGAAAGAACAGATTAGCGAATTAGTTACACCAGCAGTCATGGGGGCCGGTTTCTATCTAGAAGATGTTGAAATATTAAATGCCGGCAGATCACGAGTTATTACTTGTATTGTCGATGGCGATATTCCGCTAAACCTTGATCAAGTTACGGTAGTTACCAAAGCAATCTCAGCGCTTCTCGATGAAGCTGTATTTCTTGATGAAACCGCATTTACCCTCGAAGTGACTTCGCCTGGCGTTGAAAGCCCATTAACTTTGCCACGTCACTGGCGCAAGAATCATGACCGATTAATCAAAATTGTTCTAACTAATGGCGAAGTTGTTGAAGGTCGCATCGCAGCTAGTGACGAAGTTGCGGTAACCGTGACAGGTGCTAAAGCCGAGGTGCAGGTTGCTTTTGCTGATATTAAGCGCGCAACCGTCGAGATTGAATTTAATCGTAAAGCAGACAAATAATGAACGTCGATTTTGAAGCTTTAATCGCACTTACAACTGAGAAGTCGATTCCGGTTCTAAGTATCATCGAAGGCATTGAGCAAGAAGTTATTTCGCTTTATCGCGAACTGCCAGATGCCAAACCACATGCTCGTGTCCGCGTAGATCGCGCAACTGGTGAAATTCATATTTGGGTGCCAACTTTTAACGAAGAAGGCGTTCGCGAAAGCGAAGAAATTCACGAACCTGAAGGCTTCGATAAAGTTGCAATGGCCACCATTCGCAAGGTAATTCGTTTGAAAATGCGCGAAACAAATGATGCCGAGATCGTGGGTGAATTCAGTGCTTCAGTTGGCGATGTAGTTTCAGGCATCGTTCAACAGGGTCGCGACCCAAAGATGATTCATGTGAATTTAGGTCGCATCGAAGGACGAGTTCCACCACAAGAGCAAGTGCCCGGCGAGGTTTACGTTCACGGTGATCGCATCAAGTGTTTTGTGGTTGAAGTAAAGCAAGGTCTAAAGGGCCCTGAGATTATGTTGTCGCGTTCTCACCCAGCGCTAGTTAAACAACTATTCGCACTTGAAGTTCCAGAAATTACCGATCGCATTGTTGAAATTATGGCAGTCGCTCGCGAAGCCGGTCATCGCACCAAGATTGCAGTTCGTTCACACCGCGCCGGCGTTAGCCCTAAAGGTTCCTTAATTGGCCCAATGGGTTCACGTTCACAAGCAGTGATGAATGAGCTACACGGCGAGAAAATCGATATCGTCGATTGGTCTGAAGACCCAGCAACTTTCGTGGCAAATGCACTAGCCCCAGCTAAGGTCAGTAGCGTTCAAGTAGTAGATGAATTCACGCGTTCGGCCAAGGTGGTAGTGCCCGATTACCAACTCTCACTAGCAATCGGCAAAGATGGGCAAAATGCCCGTTTGGCCGCACGTTTAACGGGCTGGCGCATAGATATTCATCCAGATAATCCCGTGTAGACTTACCCCAGAATCAACCCCTTGTTAGTTCGCTAGAGATTGAGACTATTGATATGAATCCGATTCGGAGTTGTATCGGTTGTCGCAAGACTGGCGAGCCATCGGAATTGATGCGGATGGTCTTCGTTGATGGAAAAGTAATTTTCGATCAGCAGCAAATTGCCCCCGGGCGAGGCGCATGGGTTCATCGCAAATGTTTAAAAATGGCAATTGATCGACAAGCTTTTAAGTGGGCCTTCAAACTCACTTCAATGCCTGAAGTAACTGAATTACAAAAAGAAATAATGACCGAAATGGATGCGAAAGATATGAAACTTAAATGAGCTCGTCAGAATTATGAGGTCGTACAACTAAGGCTCGCATCGCATCAGGCGCGTGGGCCAAGACAGGAGAACTGTGGCAAAGGTCCGCGTACACGAATTAGCAAAACAGTTAGGCATGGAGAGCAAGGAAGTACTTGCAAAGCTCCAGGAATTGGGCGAGTTCGTCCGATCTGCATCATCAACAGTTGAAGCGCCGGTAGTGCGCAAACTGGTTGCTTTGTATCCAGATGCCAAACCAAAAGAAGAAGTTAAGCCAGTTAAAAAGGCTGCAGTAAAAAAGAGTGCTGCCAAAAAGGGCGAAGCAAATCCTGAGTTAGCTGCTGAATTGGCAGCAGAGCTCGGCGTCGATTTAGCTGCACTCAAAGCTGCGCAAGAGCGTGCGATTGCCGAAAGCAATGTTGAGCGACCTGCTGTTGAGGCAGAAGCGCCTGATGGCACCGCGGCTCCTAAGCCAGCACCACGCCCAGGCAATAATCCATTCTCAGCAACTGGCGCAGTTCCACGTCCACCGCGTCCTGGAAATAATCCTTTCTCAACTGGTGGCGCAGTTCCACGTCCACCGGCTCGACCAGCACCAGGTGCTCCACGGCCTGGCATGTCAGGTCCACGCCCAGGTTCAGTCCGACCAGGTTTTGCGGCTCGACCAAATTCACCACGACCAGCAGGTGCCGGAACTGGAAACTTCCCACCTCGTTCTGGTGGTACAGGTGGTTCAACATCTTCTGGTCCATATCGTTCTAACGGTCCATCAGGAGTTGGTGCACCAGCAGCTGGTGGTCCAGCGCGTCCAGGTGGCGGTCGCCCACCTCAACGTGGCGGTGCCGGTGGCGCATTCGGAAAAAATGCGAGCAAGAGTTCTAAGCGAAAGCCAAAGAGCAGAAAAGCGCTGCGCGATGAATTCGACAATATGCAAGCACCAAAACTTGGTGGAGCTGTTGTTCCACACGGTGATGGTTCAACTGCAGTACGTATGCGTCGCGGTGCATCTCTAGCTGACTTCGCGGACAAAATTGGTGCAGATCCAGCAGCGTTAGTAGCAGCGCTATTCCACTTAGGTGAAATGGTTACCGCAACTCAATCAGTTGATGCTGATACTTTCGAAATTCTTGGTGCGCAACTTGGATACGACATTCAAATTGTTAGCCCCGAAGATGAAGATCGCGAACTGCTACAAGGTTTCGATATTGATTTAGGTGCAGAGCTTGCCGATCTCGATGCTGATCTACTTGTTGCGCGCCCACCAGTTGTAACTGTTATGGGTCACGTTGATCACGGTAAGACCAGTTTGCTTGATGCGATTCGCAAGTCTGAAGTTCTAAAGACTGAAGCCGGCGGAATCACGCAGCACATTGGTGCATACCAAATTCATCATGATCACGATGGCGTTAATCGCGCAATTACTTTCATTGATACGCCAGGTCATGAAGCGTTCACCGCAATGCGTGCTCGTGGTGCGAAGGTAACTGATATCGCAGTTCTCGTTGTAGCTGCAGACGATGGCATCATGCCGCAGACCATTGAAGCGCTAAATCACGCTCAAGCTGCTGATGTGCCAATCGTGGTTGCAGTTAACAAGATTGATAAAGAAGGCGCGAACCCAGATAAGGTCCGCCAACAATTAACTGAGTACAACTTGATCGCTGAAGAATATGGTGGAGACACCATTTTCGTAAACGTTTCGGCTAAGGGCGGAATGGGAATCGATCAACTGATCGAATCAATCTTGCTTACAGCTGATGCGGCAATTGATTTGCGCGCAGTTGCCGAAGACGATGCCCGTGGTGTTGCGATTGAAGCGCACCTCGATCGTGGTCGCGGCCCAGTTGCCACAGTGTTAGTTCAACGCGGAACTTTGAAGATCGGTGACGCAATTGTTGCCGGTGGTTCATTCGGCCGTGTTCGTGCGATGCTTGATGAAGACGGAAACGCAGTTTCTGAAGCTGGTCCATCGCGCCCAGTGCAGGTTCTTGGTTTCACTTCCGTACCAAGTGCTGGCGATACTTTCTTAGTTGCCGACGAAGACCGTACTGCTCGTCAGATTGCTGAAAAGCGTCAAGCGGCCGAACGAAATGCGCAACTTGCGAAGGCTCGCAAGAAAGTCTCACTTGAAGACTTCATGGAGCAATCCAAGATCTCAACACTTAACCTCATTCTTAAGGGTGACGTTAGTGGTTCGGTTGAAGCCCTCGAAGATGCACTTATGCAGCTCGATGTCGGAGCCGAAGTTGATCTACGCGTTATTCACCGTGGCGTTGGCGCAATTACCAAGAGCGACATCACATTGGCATCAGCATCAACCGCTGTTGTTATTGGCTTTAACGTTAAGCCAGAACCACAAACTGCCATCTTTGCTGATCAAGAAGGCGTCGAAGTTCGCTTCTACTCAGTTATCTATAACGCAATCGAAGAGATTGAACTTTCACTCAAGGGCTTGTTAAAGCCAGAGTACGAAGAGATCATTCTTGGTAACGCTGAAGTTCGCGAAATCTTCAAGTCTTCTAAGGCTGGAAATATCGCCGGTTCAATCGTTAAGGATGGCTCAATCCGTCGTAACGCAAAGGCACGTATTTTGCGCAACGGTGAAGTTCTGGTCGATGACTTAACTATTGATTCCTTGAAGCGCTTTAAGGACGATGCAACCGAAGTTAAGGAAGGCTTCGAGTGCGGTATCGGTCTTGGCAACATGAAGGAAATCGCAGTTGGCGACATGATTCAGGTCTTTGAGATGCGCGAGAAGAAGCGCGCGTAACTATGGGCAAATCACATCGCAGTCAAAAAGTAGCCGATCGCATCAAAGTGGTTGTGGCACAGTTGCTCGAATCGAAGGTTAAAGATCCTCGGTTGGGCTTTGTCACAATCACTGATGCTCGGGTTACTGGCGATCTACAAAGTGCCTCTGTTTTCTACACCGTACTGGGCGATGAAGAGCAACGCGCTGCAACTGCAGCTGCACTTGAGAGCGCCAAAGGCATGATTCGTTCGGCTGTCGGTCACGAACTACAGACTCGCATTACCCCGAGCCTCGAGTTTCACTTAGATAGCTTGCCCGAAAGCGCACTCGAAATGGATTCGTTGCTCGATAAAGTTCGTGCGCAAGATGCTCAAGTAGCAGTGCTTCGAGCACAAGCAACTTATGCCGCTGGTCAAGATGCATACAAGCAACCCAAGATAATTGCTGATAAACCTAAATTTGAAGCAGAAGAGTTGTGATTGCGCACGGATTTTTAGTAGTCGATAAAGATCCGGCAATGACCAGCCACGATGTCGTGGCCATGGGTCGGCGCGCACTGAATACTCGCAAAGTAGGCCATGCCGGAACTCTAGATCCGATGGCAACTGGTGTGCTGGTATTAGGTTTTGGCAACGGCACTCGATTACTTCAGTATGTAACTAATGGCGATAAGTCTTATCTAGCTACTGTGGTTCTCGGTGCTGCAACAATCACCGATGATCACGAAGGCGAAATAACTTCAACTGCAGATGTTTCAGCGATAACTGATGCCGCAATTGAAAGTGAATTAGCCAAGATGCGTGGCACTATTGCACAGCGTCCAAGTTCAGTGTCTGCAGTTAAGATCGATGGCGAGCGCGCACATGCCCGAGTTCGCGCCGGTGAAGTATTTGAATTACCAGCGCGCGAAGTAACTATTTCAAATTTAGAAATTCTAGAAATTCGCCGCGTGGGTAACCGAATCGAAGTAGACATTGATGTCACTTGTTCAGCCGGCACTTTCATTAGAGCAATTGCGCGCGATTGCGGTGCGGCTTTGGGTGTTGGGGGACACCTCAATAAATTGCGCCGTACTCGAGTAGCTGGTTTTGGCTTAGATCGCACAGTTTCGATCGCTGCCCTAAAAGCTCAAGATTTCACACCACTATCAATGGCCGATGTAGCGCGTGCAACGTTTGCAGTTCGCACGGTTAGTGCTGATGAGGCAACTGAGCTTTCTTTCGGGCGAGCACTTGCCGCCAATAACAATGATGAAATTACCGCTGCGATTTCAGCGACTGATGAAGTTCTAGCCCTGCTGCAGAATAAGGAGGGTAAAGCACTTCCAATTGCAGTTTTTGCTGCAGTTA
>JBILOR010000103.1:0-4587 GCA_044374325.1 Candidatus Planktophila sp. | reverse complement strand
GATTCATTGCTCGCTAAATTAATTGTTACTGGGGCAACGCGTGAACAAGCAATTACTCGAGCTCGTCGCGCCATTGCTGAATTTACAATTGAAGGAATGGCGACCGCGCTCCCATTTCATCAAGCGATTTTGCAAGATCCAGCGTTTACGAATGAGTTTAAGGTTTACACCAGCTACATCGAGAAGGAATTTAAAAACCAGATTCCGGAATTTAAGATTTTGCCGCTGGAAGCACAAACCAAAGCAGCAGCTGATCACTTGGTAGCAGAAGTTAATGGCAAGCGTTTTGAAATCTTGGTGCATGCGCCAGAACCAGTTGTAAAACGGCACCGGGCAAAGGACGCGCTCGCTGGCGGGTCCGGTGGCGTGGGTTTAACTAGCCCGATGCAAGGTACGGTCGTAAAGGTTGCCGTGACCCAAGGCCAAAACGTCGCAAAAGGCGATCTCGTTATAGTTCTTGAGGCCATGAAGATGGAGCAGCCGTTAATGGCGCATCGCTCTGGTGTGATCGCTAACTTAACTGCGGTCATTGGCGAAAGCGTTACTAGTGGCACTGTGCTCTGTGACATTATTGAGGCATGAGCCAACCACTAATTAACGCTGAATCTGCCGCTGCCGAGATCGCTAAACGATCAGGTGTCCCCGCCCATGATGTTGCTTTAGTAATGGGTTCGGGTTGGGTTAGCGCAACCGATGCTCTGGGCACACCAAAGTTTGAGTGCGATGCCCACGAGTTGCCCGGTTTTTTAGCACCTGCAGTCGAAGGACATTCTGGAAAAGTTCGCTCTTATGAAATTACCGAAAATGGCAAAACCGTTCGAGTTCTCGTTTTCCTTGGTCGCACCCACCTTTACGAAGGTAAAGGAATGGAACCCGTAGTTCATGGCGTTCGCACTGCAGTTAAAGCAGGTTGCAAAGTTGTAGTTCTAACCAATGCCTGCGGCGGCATTAACACCGAATACAAAGTTGGCCAACCAGTTTTGATTCGTGACCACATATCACTAACTGCTGCTTCCCCGCTTGAGGGTGCCAACTTCGTAGATTTAACAGATCTCTATAGCAAGCGAATTCGCGCCATCGTTAAGGGCGAAGATAGCTCTTTAGCTGAAGGTGTTTATGTGCACTGGCGTGGCCCAACTTATGAAACTCCCGCCGAGATTTTGATGATGCGTGGAATGGGAGCTGATTTAGTTGGTATGTCTACCGTTCCCGAAGCAATCGCAGCCCATGCTCTAGGGGCTGAAGTTCTCGGTATTTCTTTAGTAACTAATGCAGCAGCCGGCGTGACTGGTGAAAAACTAAACCATGAGGAAGTAATCGCAGCTGGTAAAGCCGCTGCAGATCGCATGGGTAAGTTACTGAAAAACGTTATCCCGAAGTTAATTTAAGTTAAGTTAATCTGGGTCCATGGATCAACAATTAGCAGCTGAAGTTTCGGCTTGGATTGCCGATGACCCAGATCTAAAAACAGCAGCGCAATTACAATCCTTGCTAGCTGCCGGCAACGAGGTAGAGCTACGTAAATACTTCAATGGCTTTTTACAATTTGGAACTGCCGGATTACGCGGCCCAATTGGCCCGGGTCCTTCATGTATGAATAACGCAGTTGTAGGTCGCACTGCGGGCGGCCTCGTTGCCTATATGAAAGAACGAGGCCTAACCAGCGTGGTTATTGGTCGCGATGCCCGCCATGGCTCCGAAGATTTCACTCAAACTAGCGCTGAGATTTTTAGCGGCGCTGGCATGAAGGTTTATGTATTGCCGGGGCCGCTGCCAACACCAGTTTTAGCATTTGCAGTCAATGAATTAGGCGTCGATGTTGGCGTCATGGTGACGGCCAGCCATAATCCGCCGCAAGATAATGGTTACAAGGTCTACTTAGGTGGCACTGTTGATGGCATTGAATATCGCGGTAGCCAAATTATTACGCCAACCGATAAATCAATCTCAACCGAGATAGATCGAGTTACTTCGCTTAAATCGTTGCCTCGTGGCACTGAGTGGGAGGTATTAAGTGACGAAATCGTTCACAAATACACAACTCGCACTGCGCTTTTGGGGCCAAGACCAGCTGATCTAAAAATTGTTTATACCGCGATGCATGGAGTTGGTACCAAAACGCTGCAACGAGTTTTCCATAAGGCCGGGTTTGCCTCGCTAATTTTGGTTGATGCGCAAGCTAAGCCAGATCCAGATTTCCCAACTGTGGCATTTCCTAATCCAGAAGAACCGGGCGCAATTGATTTAGCGCTAGAGACTGCCAAAGCCTTTGATGCTGATTTAGTGATTGCCAATGATCCTGATGCAGATCGCTGTGCAGCAGCAATTAACGATCCAAAAACTGGTTGGCGCATGCTTCGAGGCGATGAACTCGGTGTGATTTTAGGTGAATCAATTGCCCGCAATACTAAAACTGGAATCTTGGCAAATTCAATCGTTTCCTCATCAATTTTGCGCAAAATTGCTAAACATTACAATCTAGATTTCACTGAAACGCTGACCGGGTTTAAGTATCTGGCGAAGATTCCAAACTTAACTTTTGGTTATGAAGAGGCACTTGGTTATTGCGTAGATGCTCAAACTGTCAACGATAAAGATGGCTTATCCGCAGCACTAATGTTGGCGCAGATTGCCGTTGACCTAAAGCGTGAAGATAAAACAATTATTGATCTACTAAATGAGGTTTGGGCTCGCCATGGATTCCATGGAACCGAACAAATTTCAATTCGGGTAAATCAATTGAGCGATGTAACTAAATTGATGAGTGGGCTGCGGGCTAATCCACCGCAACTAATTGCCGGTCGCATGGTTGAAAGTATTGATGATCTAGAAAAACCAAATAAGGATTTACCACCAACTGATGGCTTGCGAATTTGGTTAGCTGGTGGAATACGGATAATCATTCGCCCTAGCGGCACCGAGGCAAAAATGAAGTGTTATGTCGAAGTAATTGCCCCAGATTCAGTGAGTGCCCAAATCGTCCTCGATGAACTAAGATCACCTTTGCAGGCGTTACTTAACCTCAATTAATAGCGAAAGGCGGGTCGTATGAGCTTTTATGGCCTCGTCGATGGCAGCGATTCTTCGCTCCGCAACTACTTAAAACAACTTCCAGGTGTCGACCAAGTAGGCGCTGAAGCGCGTGCTGCCATGTTGGCCACTCGTAGCATTAAGACCACGAGTAAAGCTTGGGCAATAGATACTGCGATCTCAATGGTTGATTTAACCACCCTCGAAGGCGCCGATACCCAAGGCAAAGTGCAAGCGCTTTGCTCAAAAGCATTTCGTCCTGACCCAACTGATTTAACTGTTCCCCATGTTGGCGCTGTTTGTGTTTACAACGACATGGTTGGCGTTGCACGTCAACATTTAGATTCGATCGGTGCGCGTGATTTGCCCGTGGCTGCGGTTTCAACCGCGTTTCCATCTGGTCGCGCTTCGATGGCAGTTAAATTGCAAGACACCGAAGATGCCATTGTTGCCGGCGCAGCCGAGATCGACATGGTGATTGATCGTGGTGCTTTTTTAAGTGGTCGCTTGATTGAAGTCTTTGAAGAGATCGTAGCTATCCGAGAAGTTTGCGGTGATCGTGCACATCTAAAGGTAATTCTAGAAACTGGCGAGTTGGTGACTTTGGACAATGTTCGCAAAGCTTCCTATCTAGCAATGCTAGCTGGCGCTGATTTCATTAAAACTTCAACCGGCAAAGTTACTCCTGCTGCCACAGCCCCAGTAGTCCTGGTAATGCTCGAAGCAGTCCGCGATTTTTATGAATTAACTCAGGTTCGAATTGGCGTAAAGCCGGCTGGTGGAATTCGTACTACGAAAGATGCCATTAAGCAGCTGGTCCTAGTAAATGAAACTGCTGGCCCCGAATGGTTAAATCCTTCGCTATTTCGCATTGGTGCCAGCGCCTTGCTAAATGATCTGCTTATGCAACGAATGAAAATGTCCGATGGCTATTACGCTAGCCCTAACTACGTAACGATCGACTAACGAGGCTAATCAAATGAACTTCGAATACGCAGCAGCTCCGGAATCCCGTTCGGTAGTTAAAATAGATCCCGTTTATGGCCATTTCATTAACGGTAAATGGGTTAATGGCTCAGCGCATTTCAACACAATTAATCCCGCTACTGAAGAAGTGCTAAGCAGTATCGCACTTGGTAGTTCAGCCGATGTCGATGCTGCTGTGAAAGCAGCGCGAAACGCCTTCGATAAGAGTTGGTCAAAGTTATCTGGCCGTGAACGCGGAAAATACTTATTCCGCATCGCTCGCATCATGCAAGAACGCGCACGCGAATTCGCAGTACTTGAAACGCTAGATAACGGCAAACCTATCCGCGAATCTCGCGACGTTGATGTTCCGCTTTCTGCTGCACATTTCTTTTACCACGCTGGTTGGGCTGACAAACTTGAGTACGCCGGCGTTGACACCACCACTGCCCCACATGGCGTAGTTGGTCAGATTATTCCCTGGAACTTTCCGCTACTTATGTTGGCCTGGAAAGTTGCACCAGCACTTGCCACCGGCAATACAGTTGTTTTAAAGCCAGCCGAAACAACATCATTGACTGCACTGCTATT
>JBILOR010000102.1:0-4613 GCA_044374325.1 Candidatus Planktophila sp. | reverse complement strand
ACTGTGAATCTCACCCCAAGCAATACCGCTTTACCCAGGTACTACTAATGCCCAAGAGAAAGGGTCCCTCTTGAACAACAAGATTAAATCCGTAGCACTGGCAGCCGTGCTGTCGCTAGCAATCGGCGGCGCAGGTTCTATTAGCGCTGACGCTGCTACCAAAAAACCAGCTGCAAAACCTGCCGCTAAAAAACCTGCCGCTAAAAAACCTGCCGCAAAACCTGCCGCAAAACCTGCCGCAGAACCAACTCCGGTAGCTGCGACTACACCAGTTCAGAAAGAAATTGCTGCGCTAAACGCATCCGGTAAGAAATTTACTTATTGGATCGGTTTGATCTTCTCTGATATCGCAAACTCTGCCGCACAAGATCAAATCAAATCTTGGGGTAAAGCTCGTGGAATTCAAGTAGATCCTGTTCTTGTTAACCAAAATAACTTGACTTCACAGGTAACAGCAGCTTTAGCTGCTGGAACAATGCCTGATGCATTGGATATTTCTTCAGGTTTAATTTTGCAACTTGGTGCTAAGAACCTGCTAAATATTCAGACCCTAGTTGACGAGATGGCAAAGACACATGGTGGTTGGAACGCAGCCGCTGCGAACTTTGACGATAAAGCCTATGCCGGTAAAGGACTTGGAGTTCCTTACGGTGTAAACGGAAACTTGATCAACCGTCGCCTTGACCTACTTAAAGAAGCGGGTGCAAAGACAACTGCTCCAAAGACTTGGGAAGAGTTGATGGAAGCCGCAACTAAGACCATGAAGGTTGGAGGTGCCGGTTTTGCTCTTGGAAATGTCGGCGATGCTGAGGGAATTTTCCGTGCCCAACATGTTGGATATGGTGGACGTCTGGCAGATGATGCTGGCAAAAAATGTACCTTAGACACCAAAGCAACCCGTGACTTCTTGGGATTTGTGAAGAAGTGGTATGACAAAGGTGCCTATGCAACTAGCGCAGTAACAACTGATGGTGGTTGGGATAACAACCTTTACTTAGGTGGCAAGACAGTGTTTATTGCTAACCCAGGTTCAGTTTACGTAACGCTAGTGAATGGTTCTGCCGCTTGGCCAAAGAATCCAACTCTTGCTAAGAACACCGGTTTCTCAGGTCTGCCTGGTGGTCCAGTAACCCGCGTAGCCCCTTCGGATGCTTGGAATAAAGCAATTCCAATCACCACTAAGTATCCAGAACTTGCAAAAGATCTGATCCGATTCATGATGGATACTCGCAATATGCAGGAGTACTACGAGTGGGCAATTTATGGCCCAACTCTGAAGGGTTACAACAAGTTCAACTTCTGGGATGAGAATGTGGATCCAGTTCATGGCGGTCTCTTTGACCTTGCCACTTCTGGAACATCATCTTCCTTCCCGGATGTGAACAACGCTGCATATTCCGCCTTCGGAACGGTATTTGGTTACTCAAAGATGGTGCAAAGACACCTACTAGATGGCGATTCTGCAGACAAAACCATCAAAGAAGCACAAGCTGTTTGCCAAGCACTTTATGATAAATAATTCATAAAGTTGTAAAGCAAATAGTTGGTTAGTTGATTAGTTGAATAGTTGATTGGGTGGGTGCGGGTTAAAACCAGCACCCACGCAATCTTTTTTTAAGTGAAGAATGAAAATTTTCGAAGCAGCCCAGATTTCATTAAAAATGTAAGAAATGGTGGCAAAGGTGGAAGTTAAGGTCGGGCCGGTAAGTAAGAAGCGTAATGGCCTCTTTGCGCCCAATAATCTTTTTGGATACTTCATGATGCTACCGGCGATCTCGGTGCTGTTTTTCTTTTTCGCCTACCCACTGACATATGAAGTTTGGTCAAGCCTCACAGACGCAACTTTAGGTAATGATGCTAAGTTCATTGGTTTAGATAATTACGCAAAACTCTTTGCAGATCCAGAGTTTTTGACTGCAGCGAAAAATAGCGCGGTCTATGTGACTTTTGTTCAAGCAGGAAAATTCATTTTAGGTTTAGGTATTGCAATTTTGTTACACCAAAAATTAGTGGCGCGTGGATTTTGGCGCGCAGTAGTCCTAGTCCCATATGCAATGCCAGGCTTTGTGGCTTTCATGGTTTGGAAATTGATTTACAACCCAGATGTGGGTGCTTTAAATATTTTCTTAACTAAGACTGGAATAACTGACGTTCCTATCGCTTTCTTAGGAGACCGTAGCTGGGCTATGGCCTCGGTTATTTTCGCAACGATTTGGCGTGGGTTCCCCTTCTGGGCAATTATGTTTTTGGCTGCTTTGCAAGCTGTGCCGAAAGAGTTATACGAAGCTGCAGCAGTGGATGGAGCTAATGCTTGGCACAGATTTAGGAATATTTCACTCCCTGGAATTAGGCCAGTAATTCTCATCGTATTTATGCTTTCAACAATCAATACGATCAACTCATTTGAAGCTATCTGGTTGACCACTGCAGGAGGACCTTCTGATGCCACGGTGATTTTACCGGTCTTCGCGTACAAGGGACTAGCCACTTTTCAAATTGGTGAATCAGCGGCAGCAGCTTTATCCATGGTTCCAGTTGCAATCGTGATCGCGATATTCCTTCTTAACAAGTTGAAAAAGGATTAATCATGCAGCGAACTAATTTTAAATTTGAAGTATTCAAATACTTAATGTTGACACTGGTCGCAATATTTGTACTTTTTCCTGTTTACTACATGATCACTTTGTCACTTCGATCCCAGTCCTCGCTGTGGACGAAATCAACACTTTTGCCCGTAGATTCAAATCTTGACAATTATCGGGCAGCTTTTGAAAATACTGATTTCAAGAGATCTCTTCTGAATAGTGTGATTGTTTGTGGTACGGCAACAGTAATTGCGGTTTTGTTTAGCGTTATGGCTGCCTACGCATTAACTATTTTGAAGTTCAGGGGTCGCGACACCTTAGGCAGAATTATCATTATCGCCTTTTTGACTCCAGGTGCATTGCTCTTTATTCCGTTAGCTGTAATCATGGCAAATCTTGGACTTTCTAATTCGTTGCAAGGTTTGATTTTGGTGTACCTGAGTTTCATGGTGCCATTGGGTACATATCTATTAATCGGATTTTTCCGCTCGCTGCCGCCTGAGTTAGAAGAGGCAGCGCGTATTGATGGAGCCAGCCGTATGCAGGCCCTATGGATGGTCCTGCTTCCATTAGTTGCACCAGGCTTGATATCTGTTGCGATTATCACTTTCACAGGCGCATACAACGAACTGCTTTATTCGCTAGTAATTAACATTTCACCAGAGGTGCGGACCGTTCCTGTAGCTATTCTGAATTTAAGTGTTGCTGATGAAGTTCCATGGGGACGCACGATGGCATTTTCATCCATCGCTGCCTTGCCGGTGATGGCTATTTATTTTGTTGGACAAAGATTTGTCGTTGAAGGCTTGCAGACAGGTTCAGTAAAAGGTTAAAAAATCCAATAGGTACTCACAAGAAAGCAGGTAAGCAGATGCGTCCAGGATTTGGTCAGTTTCAAGTAGCCAGCGAAGAGTATTTACAATTCGCACAACAATTTGGTGCTACAGATATTCTCTTTAATACTCCGTTGATCCCAGGTGATGGTGGTCGTTGGCAGTTACATGATTTGGTTAAGCTGCGCCTGCGCGTAGAGCAATTTGGAATGAAGTTAAGTGCACTTGAGAATGTGCCAACTAATTTCTATGACCACATCATGCTTAATGGGCCAAAGCGCGATCAACAGATCGAAAATATGATTTACACAGTTCGTAATATCGCTCGTGCTGGTATTCCAATCTTTGGTTACAACTGGATGCCATCACATGTGTGGCGTACACCGCCAGTTGCAATCCGCGGTGGCGCACTTGCTACAGCTTTTGATAACAATATTGCTCAAAAGTACCCACTAACTCATGAGCGTGAGTACAACGAAGAAGAGATGTGGGCAAATCTTGAGTATTGGATCAAGATTATTACTCCAATCGCAGAAGAAGAAGGAATCCGCCTTGGAATTCACCCATGCGACCCACCAGTTGAAACACTTGGTGGCATTCCTCAATTATTGCGTTCATTTGCGGCTTACAAGCGCTTAGTTGAAATCTATCCAAGTGATAGCAATGCAATTGAATTCTGCCAAGGAACCTTCTCAGAGATGAAAGATGATATTTACGAGATGATTGAATATTTCGTATCTCGCAAAAAGATTCTTTATGTTCACTTCCGCAACGTCTCAGGCAAAGTGCCAGTCTTCTATGAAGAGTTTGTTAACACCGGATACGTCGACATGTACAAAGCAATGAAGATTTACCACAAGCACAACTTTGATGGATTCTTTATTGATGATCACGTTCCACACACTCATGGAGATACCCCATGGGGACATCGTGGTCGCGCCTTCGCAAACGGATATATCCAAGCGATGATCGAGGCAGTTCAAAAGCAAGGTTAATTAATTTAATAAAACGAAAGGCTGTGGCGAAGATGCGTTCAGGTCAAGGAATTTGGATCAGCACTGGTTTTAGTCACGGCGATAAGTTGCAGTTTTCGCAGCAGTTTGGAATCACCGATGTGGCAATTCAATCTTATGACACATCGGGGATTCCAAGTAGTGGTGGAAAATTCGAGTTACATGATCTAGTTAAATTGCGT
>JBILOR010000015.1:0-15899 GCA_044374325.1 Candidatus Planktophila sp. | reverse complement strand
GCATTTTCTGGGTTAGTTGCAAAGACCAAGAAGTCGGCCGCAGCTTTGCGGTTCTTGCTCTTGGTAAGAACAGCCATACCTGCTTGACCGATTGCTTGTGCATCTGCAACTGGTCCCTTAGGTAGAGGCACTACGCCCCACTTCCACTTCATGTTTGCCAAGTTTGCGGCACGGCTCAATTGAATGAGTGACATACCAACATTGCCAGCGAAGAAATCTGATGAAACACCTGGTGCTGGGAATGACTTGTCCTTGTAGATCATGCTGTGGAAGAAAGTCATTGCATTGTTCATCTGCTTAGAGTTGAAGGTACAAGTTGTACCTGTCTTGTTCCAAGCTTCAGCACCAAAGCCACGCCAGATCGCAGCTAGGCCGTTCCAGGTTGTGTAGTTAAAGGTTGGGAAGTTAAGCCCGTAGTTACCTTTTTCGTAATCCGTAACAGCTTTGGCAACCTTGGCTGCATTATCCCAAGTCCATTGGCCCTTTGCACGAAGTGCTTCTGGATCTTCAGCACCTGCTGCCTTGATCAAATCTGCGTTATAGAAAATCGCAAATGGCGAAGTTGAGAATGGGTAGGCATAAACACTTCGAGGTGCGCGCCATAGCCCAAGTGAACCAGCTGCAATTTCTTCTACTTTATAACCTGGCTCTGCTTCCATTTGTGGAAGCACGTTAAGAAGCAAATTATTCCTACGGAACTGTTGTGCATCCTTTTCTAGGATCCAAGCTAGATCTGGAGCCTTGCCGCCAGCAATTTGGGTAGTCAAAGTTTGTGTGTAAGTTGCGAAATCAAGTGATTCAAACTTGATATCGGCAATCTCTGGGTGTGTCTTTTTGTATTCGTCAGCGAGTCCTTTAAAGAGTGCCAAATGGCCAGCATTAGATGACCACATAGTCATTCTTAGAGTGATGCTTCCTTTAGCTGCTGCTTTTGCTGGTTGAACACCGATAAGAGCTACAAGAGCAATAGCGGATCCAGCAGCAATCATTTTTAGATATTTTGCTTTCACTTCTTGCTTTCCTTTCTGTTTAGTCGGTTTCAACCTCTTAATAAGGTGCGACCGTTGGCCATTCAAGCTCGACTCCTTGATGAAGAAGTTGGGCTTGAAGCTCGTTTAGGTCTTTACCTGATGCGAATGCATGTGGGCTCTTACCTGAACGAATACTTAGTGCGGCAAGTACTCCTGCCGACTCACCGATATTCCACTCGGTTGGGTGTAAACGGAAACATCCGTTAGTTATGTGTGTGACGCCAATGCTTTTACCTGCTGCAATTAAGTTCTCTGTTGCTACTGGGATCATTGATGAAACTGGAATTTGATATGGGCAAGAGGCGACATCTAGGTAGTTATCCCCTGCTGTCGATGGATGTAAATCAATTCGGTAATGACCCACACCGACTGAATCGGCATACTTCTTAGCACCGGCATCGCCGCGAATTGCGTAAGAGATATCTTGCTCTGCGACTGTGTAAAGAGCTTTGATTCTTCGCGCTTCGCGCACATAGACGTGCTTAGCTAAACCATCTTTAGTATCGACCACATCTTTGCGCAGATAAAGACCGGGCCAGCCGGTTTTACCATCGGTGCGTGGCGCTTCAGTCTGCATCCAATATAGAAGTGAGAGTGATTGATCTTTAGCGGCTGCAATATTTTTAGCTTTTTCTTCTTTGCTGACATCAATAATAGAGCCATTTATATAATCAAGTTGCGGCCAGTTAACTAGTGAAATATCCGCAAACTTTTCGGGATGTTCCATATGGCTTGCAGCCAAAATTCGGCGGAAGGTCCAGAGATTGGCTGACCCAGGATTATCTTTTTGGTTTGCGCGCACGGTCAACGGATCAAGGTTTGGAAGTGGGTCAAAATTGAAAATAATTTCTTTTAGCGAACGTGGCTCAATTGAATGCCAACTCACCCAATTGTGATCATAGAAAGGCATTTTGAAATTACGCCAGTATTCATAATTGTTTGGTTTATCAATTGTGCGATCTGACTTTGGGTCATAGCTCATCGCAAAACAAGCACTAAATGCCTGAATGTTTCCTGGTTGATATTCATCAGGAGCACTTGGCTCGCCAGTCATTGCTTTGCTTTCAAATCCAACTACATATTCAATATCGGCCAGTGCTAGAACATCGCCAGTTTCAGTTGCTTCAATAAATATCGAGGCGGCAATATCTGCAGATTTTCCGGTGCGCTTATCTAATACGCGAGCACCAATAATTCGATCACCGCTTTTGGTAACACTTTCAATTTCATGCTCAAGCAAAATTGTTACGCAACCACTTGCAACATGTGGTGCCAACATCGAACGTAATACATCGTGAATAACACCTGGTTCGGCGCAGATTGGGCTCACGTATCCAGCGCCTGGATTTAAAAATGGATCAGCTTTTGATCGAGCAGATAGCGGATAGTTCGCTTTGTAGTAAGCGCGAAGTCGATTTCTAAATTCGCGATAACGGCCGGTGCTTCCGAATTGTTCGATCCAAATATGTTCATCAGATGGAACGGATTGAGCAGTTAATTGGCCACCAACCCAATCGGTCTCTTCGACCACTATGCATTTAACGCCAAGGTCGCCTAAGGAGAGCGCTGCAGCAACCGCGCTCGTGCCGCCGCCCAAAATGAGCACATCTGTCTTCAAAGCAACCCCTTTGGTCTATACCGATTCACAACTGGTATATACCAAGATAACTAAGAGAAATGGGTCTGTCAACGCTTAATTGATAACAAATTCACAACTGTTTTAAGAGCGGCGGCGGAAGCGGGAGATGAATTACTTTCTCGGCTCTTACTCAGACCTCTAGTTGGTAGTTCAAGTCGTACTTGTCACCACGTTTGTACGAGACAACCAGGAAAGCTGATCGCTCTTTGGAGGTAATTCCAACTGCAAAGAATTCAAAAGTTGGCGCACCAACAGCCAAATCAAGACGCTCGCGAAATTTTTCTTCTGGGATTACCGACCGGACCCGATATTGGACTCGCAAAATCGGTTTTTCGTAATGTTCTGACAATATCCCCGAAAGACTTTTACCTAAATCTTGCTCAAGCAAACCGGGTGCTATTTCGGTTGGGATATATGCCGTCTCGGTAGCCATAGCAACATCTGCATCGAAGAAAGATTGTTCGATGCGATAAACCCAATCTCCTTTACGTAGGCCCAGAGCTTTAGCAACTTCATCGCTGGCATGAATTCGATCAGCTAGGTGCAACTTGGTAGAGGGGTTGCTACCTCGGTGACGTAAAACTTCAGATAAGGAAGTCACATCAGATGTCCGCACCATGCGTGGCTCAGCTACAAACAAGCCTTTCGAAGGAACCGAATAAATATAGCCACGTGATTGCAACACATCGATTGCTCGACGAAGGGTCATACGCGAGACACCGTACTCTTCAGAAAGAGCCCGCTCAGAAGGCAGTTGTGAATGCGGTTTAAGTTTTATTGAGAGTTCAGCAAGTGCCTCCAGCAAGGTTGCGTGCTTTGAATCTTTTACTACTTTTTTATTCGGCATTAGTCACCGGCAATTTTTTAAAAAGTATTTCCGTTACGGCAAAGTTAGAAAACTGAAGGAAACACGGAAAAGTTAACTTGCGAGGAAGCATTCCGCTATTGTGCCAATTCGGTATATACCAGTCAACTGGTGGTCTAAATACTTAGGCGGCGGTCTTAAATTACCTATTTGATCAAGGTTATGAAGCCTGTTCAAAGGCGGCAACTTTGCGCCAGCGAGTTATCAAACGTTCATATCCAAGGCCGGCAGTTGCGCCATCGTTTGCAGCCAGGCCAGCTAAAGATTCGTGAATATCTTCGATTGATGAATCAGCTTCGATTCCGCCAACTTCGGCCAGTGCGATGTTTAGGTAATCAGCAAGGCCGCCGTAGTCGAGTTCGACTAATGACTTTGGGTGGAACATATCCATCCAGTCGTGCAGATCTTGAATCTCTTCTTCGATGCCGCCTTCGCCGAATGCATTAACAACTGCTTCGTGAGTAAATTTGCAACGAGTCTTTGCATTTGCAATCTTGGCACGGGCAATTGAAAAAGCTCCGTTGCTATCTGCACCGCGCATTCGTTCTTCGGGAGCAAAGAGTGAGAACCAACGTGGCGGAATCATCCAGGTTTCAGTCAATATGTGCGGAACTTTGTTATCAATGTAATCAGCGCCGCTAGTAATTAACTCTTCGATTGCGGGCGTAAAAAAGAATTTAGTGACTGTGCTGGGCATCGAGTCAGTGAAGTTGTCATAAGCCGCCCAACTACGAGTTGCAGTTGACCAAGGTGATACATAGCGAACATCTTCGTAATCAAGAATGTGTGCGCCATCTGCAACGCTGGCAAAAAATGTTGGCGCGATTAATCTTTGCATTGCGCGGGTTTGTTCATCTTCAACCGTTGAATAAATTGGGAAAGCTTCTTCCCAGAGCAAGCGATCTGCTGGTTCAAATGCTGAAAGTGGTTCGTAAATTCGAAGCGCAGCAACGTATGGAGTTCGGCGCGTCATGAGTTACAGGCTAACTAACTTGGTAATTAAGCGCGAGGAATGTAATTGCCCTCGGCAAATGGGTCATCGTTATCAACGTCTTCAGATGTTGGAGCTTCGCCATGTAGTTCTTTAGCGAGGCGATCTAGATCCATATCTTGAGAGTTATATTTCAAATCTCTAGCAACTTTAGTTTGCTTTGCTTTTGCGCGGCCGCGACCCATGGGCGACCTCCTTTTTCAATTTGTATCCGTCAAGACGCGTAGGTTATCGCGCTTGGTAGGTACCTTCCAAAGCCGAGCGTATTTGGGCTTGGCCTGAGCTGGATTCACCCGCATTTGAGCGTACTTCGCCGGCAATCCAGGCCTTCATGCCGCGGGCTGACAGCGATCTCAGGGTCAGATCGGCTACCTCGGGGTCAACGATTGCGACCATGCCCACGCCTGCGTTCCAAGTGCGCTCGAGTGCGCTTTGGCTGACTTCGCCCATTCGGGCCATGAACTCCATTTCGACCGGCAAAGCCCAAGTGCTGCGGTTGTAGACCGCGCAAAGACCCGCCGGAATCACGCGGGCGGTGTTCTCGGCTAGGCCGCCACCGGTTACGTGAACGAAAGTGCGCAAATTAGTGCCGAGTGATCTGATCAAAGCTAAACAATCAAGTGTGTAAATCTCGGTAGGTGTCAGAAATACTTCGCCAGCAGTTTTGTTGTATTCAGTTACAACAAAGTCGAGGGAAAGATTTCTAGTTTTGATGATGTGGCGAATTAATGAATAACCATTTGCATGGAAACCTGATGCTGGCATACCAATTAAAACATCGCCGGTTTTAACGCGTTCAGCCGAAAGTAAATTGTGCGCATCAACGGCACCCGTTGCAGCACCTGCAATATCAAACTCATCATCGGCAAGTAACCCTGGATGCTCGGCAGTTTCGCCACCAATTAGTGCAGTGTTTGCTTTCTGACAACCGCGGGCAATTCCCGCAACAATCTCGGCGATGCGTTCGGGAATAACTTTGCCTACAGCGATGTAGTCAGTCATAAAAAGTGGTTCGGCACCGCAAACCACTAAATCATCAACGACCATGGCAACTAAATCTTCACCGATGGTGTCGTACTTACCAAGAACGCGAGCGATTTCGGTTTTAGTACCAACGCCATCGGTTGAAGTTGCAAGTAGTGGTTGCTTGAATTTAGTCAACGCCGTTGCATCAAAGAGTCCGGCAAAACCGCCGATGCCACCCATTACCTCTTTGCGCGAAGCTTTAGCAATACTTGCTTTCATTAATTCAACTGCGCGCTCGCCTGCATCGATATCTACACCAGCATCTTTGTAATCAGCCACTGATCTGTCCTGTCACTTGCTCGGTCACAATTGTTGAAGCGGATGTTTGCGCTGTTGAGTTATCAACTTCAGTTAACTCAAGACGCATCTTGCCTTCAGATAAATCAGTCGGGATCGCAATTGGATAAGAGCCTGTGAAGCACGCGGTGCAAAGTTTTGAGTCAGGCACAGATGTTGCTTGAACTAAGCCTTCGATAGAAACGTAACCAAGTGAATCTGCCCCGATTGAGCGGCGAATCTCTTCAACCCCTAAACCACTTGCGATTAGCTCGGCGCGGGTTGCAAAGTCGATGCCGTAGAAACAGGGCCATTTAACTGGGGGAGAGCTGATTCGAACGTGAATTTCAGCAGCTCCGGCTTCGCGCAACATGCGCACAATGGCTCGTTGGGTATTGCCGCGAACGATTGAATCATCGACAACCACGATGCGCTTGCCTTCGATGATCTCGCGAAGTGGGTTTAACTTTAAGCGAATACCTAATTGGCGAATTGTTTGTGAAGGTTGAATAAAGGTGCGACCAACGTACGAGTTCTTAACCAAACCAAGACCGTAAGGAATACCTGATTCTTTGGCATAACCAATTGCAGCTGGTGTGCCTGACTCTGGAACTGGAATAACCAGGTCAGCTTCCACTGGAAACTCTTTAGCTAACTGCTGTCCAATTTTTACGCGAGTTGCATGAATGCCTTGGCCGGCAATTGTGGTGTCAGGTCGCGCTAAATAAACATATTCAAAGAGACAGCCTTTTGGTTCAGCCGGTGCCCATGGGTGAGCACGCAAACCATCTTGATCAATTGCAATAAATTCACCAGGTTCAACTTCGCGAACAAAAGCTGCGCCAACAATGTCTAGCGCTGCAGTCTCTGAAGCAACTACCCAACCAGTTTCTAGTTTGCCGATTACAAGTGGTCGCACACCATGACGATCGCGCGCTGCGTATAACGTGTGTTCATCCATAAAGATTAGCGAGAACGCACCTTCAAGTAACGGCAGAACGGCAAGTGCGCTTGCTTCAACATTCTTTTCATTTTGTAGCGCAATTAGTGCAGTCATAATTTCGGTGTCCGTTGTTGCGCCACGACCATTGCGCGCAGGAGTTGGGTCAAGCTTTGAAACAAGTTCGGCTAAGTCGCCGGTGTTAGTTAAGTTGCCATTGTGGGCAAGAGCGATGGTGCCGTACTTAGTTGGGCGTAGCGTTGGTTGGGCGTTAACCCAAGTGCTTGAGCCTGTAGTGCTATAGCGACAGTGACCAATTGCTAGGCTGCCTTTGAGAACAGCTAAATCAGATTCGGTGAAAACTTGTGAAACCAAACCCATATCTTTGTAGATCAGAATTCGTTCACCATCAGAGGTAGCGATTCCAGCCGATTCTTGGCCACGGTGCTGAAGCGCATAAAGCCCATAAAACGCTAGTTTTGCGACTTCCTCGCCTGGTGCCCAGACCCCGAAAACTCCGCAGGCATCTTGTGGGCCTTTGTCATCTTCTAGAACGTTGTGATTAAGCAATCCATCGGGGCGGCGGCTCATGAGTCAATCCTATTTGTAGTTTGGCTATTTGAGTTTTGGCTGTCTGAAGTTCGCAGCGGCAGATACTCAGAAAGGTTAGCGCGAGCACCCGATGCGTTGATTTTGCCGGTCTGCATGGCAGCTGCCCAATTGGTTGCGCCATTTGCAAGGGCTAACCAGGTGTCGGCATCCATCTCGATGACATTAGGTGGAGTGCCACGGGTATGGGTTGGACCATCGCCGCATTGCACTGCTGCATAAGGAGGAATTCGCACTTCAATGGCACGACCCGGATTTGCCGCAACTAACAAAGCAAGAGTTGCTTTAACTGATTCGAGAATCTGTGGGTCGCGCATTGGTTAACCAAATAACTTCGGGAAAGTTTCGGTATGGGCAGTGCGCAATTCAATCAGTGATATTTCAGCACCGTTGATGATTAGCGATGTGCCACCAGTGGTACCGATCTTGGTTGCTGGGTAGGTAATCTTTGCAGCATCTGCTGGATCAATTGCAATTAACACTCGCGATGGTGTTTCAGAGAGAAGCTCGATGCCGACATCGCTAAGTGTGATCGTTGCGCCAATATTGTTTTTAAGCGTTGTCTCAATCAAAGTTGCTGCCAGACCACCTTGTGAAAGATCATGTGCGCATTTAAAGATTGAGTTATTGGCAAGCAAGAATTCAATCAACTTCATTTCACGTTGCAGATCAGCAATTGGTGAATTGCCACCGCGTTGCTTATGCAAGAAAGCCCATTCGCTTCCAGCTAGATCGTTCTTAGTTTCACCTAAGAGATAAAGATCAAGACCAGCTGCTGGAATTCCCATTGGCGTGCGAGTTCGTACATCTTGAATAACGCCGAGCACACCAATTACTGGAGTTGGCAGAATTGCAACGTCACCAGTTTGGTTATAGAACGAAACGTTGCCACCTGTGACAGGCAAGCCCATTTCTAAGCAACCATCGGCAAGACCGCGTACAGATTCGGCAAACTGCCACATGACACCCGGGTCCTCGGGAGAGCCAAAATTAAGGCAATTTGTGACTGCCAGCGGCTTTGCGCCAGCGACCGCGATATTTCTGGCGGCTTCAGCAAGAGCCAACTTAGCGCCTTCGTAAGGATTTAAATATGACCAGTTGGCATTGGCATCGGTACTAATCGCAACGCCGAGTTGTGTTGATTCATCAACTCGAACCATGCCGGCATCTTCTGGTTGCGCCAGAATCGTGTTGCCTTGCACGTACTTGTCATACTGCGAAGTAACCCAAGATTTATCAGCCAAGTTTGGCGTGCTGGCGATAGTTAACATCGCAGCTTTAATTTCATCCGCTGTATTTGGTAGCGGCACGTTAATTATTTGTGCATTAACGATGTCGATGTAGGCAGGTTGGGCAAGTGGGCGGTTATAAACCGGGCCTTCGTGCGCCACAGTGCGTGGTGGAACATCAACAATTACTTCGCCGTGCCAAGTAATGATTAAACGATCTCCATCGGTAACTTCACCAATTACATCTACGGTGACATCCCACTTTGCGCAAATCTCTAGGAAACGTGCGATGTGTTTTGGTTCAACAATTGCACACATGCGCTCTTGTGACTCTGACATCAAAATTTCTTCCGGTGAAAGCGACGGATCACGTAATGGCACTTTGTCGAGTTGCACGGCCATGCCACCGCTACCACCGGAAGCAAGTTCGCTAGTTGCGCAAGAAAGTCCAGCGCCACCGAGATCTTGAATACCAACAACTAGATCTTCGGCGAAGATTTCTAAACTACATTCGATTAATACTTTTTCAACAAACGGGTCGCCCACTTGCACACTTGGTCGTTTAGCTGGGCCACTTGCGCCAAAAGTTTCCGAAGCCAGAACTGATACGCCACCAATGCCATCGCCACCAGTTTTGGCACCGAAGAGCACAACTAGGTTGCCGGCACCTGATGCTTTAGCTAATTTGATTTGATCATGGCGCATTACGCCAACGCAGAGTGCGTTAACTAGCGGATTACCTAAGTAAGTTTGATCGAAAGTAATTTCTCCACCGATATTTGGCAGTCCTAGGCAGTTGCCATAGCCACCGATTCCAGCGACGATGCCAGGTAATACCCGCTTGGTATCAGGGGCTTCGGCCGGGCCGAAGCGAAGTGGATCCATTACCGCAATTGGGCGCGCGCCCATCGTCAAAATATCGCGCACGATTCCACCGACGCCAGTTGCAGCACCTTGGTATGGCTCAATAAATGATGGGTGGTTGTGGGATTCAATTTTGAAAGTAACTGCGTAGCCCTGACCGACATCGACAACGCCAGCGTTTTCACCGATACCAACTAATAGTGCGTCGCTATGCGGTGCTTTCTCGCCGAATTGTTTTAAGTGAACCTTGGAAGACTTATAGGAACAGTGCTCAGACCACATAACTGAATACATCGCCAGCTCTGAAGAAGTTGGACGACGGTTAAGAATCTCTTTAATGCGCGCGTACTCATCGGGCTTAAGGCCAAGTTCGGCAAAAGGTTGTTTGGTATCTGGCGTTGTTTGCGCAATTGCAACGGTATCTAGGCTCATCACTCACCTACCAATGCGGTTAATACTGAAGTAAAGAATGGCAAGCCATCGGTACTTGGGCCAGTTAGTGAATCAATTGCATGTTCAGGGTGTGGCATTAGACCAACAACATTGCCGCGCTCATTTGTGATGCCGGCAATTAAGTTGCGCGAACCATTTGGATTCTCGCCTACATAACGGGCGATAATTCGATTGTTATCTTCAAGCGATTTTAAAGTTTCATCATCACACTGGAAAGAACCTTCGCCATTTTTCAGCGGAATCACAATCTCTTGACCAACAGTGAAATTGCTGGTCCAGGCGCTAGTTGTGTTTTCAATCTTTAGCGTTTGATCGCGGCAGAGAAAATGTAATTCGTGGTTACGCGTTAGAGCGCCTGGCAATAAATGCGCTTCGCAGAGAACTTGGAAACCATTACAGATACCCAGTAGCGGCATGCCTTTATTCGCTTGGGCAATAATTTCAGTCATAACTGGGGCAAAGCGCGAGATCGCACCGCAGCGTAAGTAGTCACCGTAAGAGAACCCACCAGGCAGAATTACAGCGTCCACGCCCTTTAGATCAGCGTCTCCGTGCCAGAGCGAAACGGCCTCAGCACCCGCGTATTTAACTGCTCGCGCTGCATCTCGGTCATCGAGGGTGCCGGGAAAAGTTACGACTCCAATGCGCATACTTATTCGGCTCTCACGGTGAAGGTCTCGATGACTGGGTTAGCAAGTAATACTTCGGCAGCTTTTTCAACTTCAGCAATTTGAGCTGGCGTTACATCGCCATCGACGGTGATCTCAAAGCGCTTACCTTGACGAACATCGGTAGCAAAAGAGAAACCTAAGCGAGGTAGCGCAGCAGCGACTGCCTTACCTTGTGGGTCAAGAATCTCGGGCTTCAGCATTACATCAACCACGATTTTTCCCATTTGTTTCTCTCCCTTGTTAGTTCGTTAAATCTAAGCTGCCTTGAATTCGGTACCAGTAATACGTTTGAACGCTTCGGTGTAACGCTGGGTAGTTTTCTCAACTACCTCGTTCGGTAGCGCCGGTGGGCTGCTCTCGCGATCCCAACCACTGCTAACTAGATAGTCGCGCAAATACTGTTTATCAAAAGAAGTTTGTGACTGACCTGGTTGCCAAACTGTTGCGTCCCAGAAGCGCGATGAATCTGGAGTTAGAACTTCATCACCGAGAGTCATTACGCCATGGGCGTCGGTACCGAATTCAAATTTAGTATCGGCCAAGATAATGCCGCGCTCTTGTGCGATGCCGGCGGCAAAGTCATAGATTGCGATTGTTAAGTCGCGCAGTTCAGTTGCAGTTTCGCTACCTACAATTTTAGTTGCTGCTAAAAAATCAATATTTATATCGTGATCGCCAATTTCAGCCTTGGTAGCTGGAGTGAAAATACTCTTGGGCAACTTTGAGCCATCGAGCAGACCAGCTGGCAAATCATTACCGCAAACTTTTTGGTCATTTTTATACTCTGCCCAACCGCTGCCAGTTAAATATCCACGTGCTACACATTCGATTGGATACATAGTTAAAGGTTTAGCAATTACTGCACGCCCAGCAACTTCGGTTGGCACATCGGTGCCGATGATGTGGTTTGGCACTAAGTGCTTTAGTTGCTCGAACCACCAGAGCGAAATCTGCGTTAAAACCGCGCCTTTATTGGGGATTAGCGTAGGTAGCACCCAATCAAAGGCCGAGATGCGATCGCTGGCAACGATTAAGAGTTCGCCACTTTCATTGGTGTAAAGGTCGCGAACTTTTCCGGTGCGCAAGTTTTTCCACCCAGTTATCGCAGGCGCTGGCGGTGGGCCAGCTGGGCCGAATCCGCTCACCTGATAGCGCCGGGCTTGTACTGCGCAGCGGCAGGGTGCGCGGAAGTAATCGCTTCGATGCGATTAACAACTCGAGCAACTTGTTGGCGAGCATCGCCAGTAAATTCAATTGGGTCACTGATTAGTGCAGCAAGGGCTGCAGCATCAAGTGGCATGCGTGCATCGGCGGCGATGGCGGCAAACATGGTGTTTGGTTTTCCCTCGCGCATTGCAAGGGCTGCGGCAACTGCATGTTCTTTAATTACTTCGTGCGCAACTTCGCGACCAACGCCAGCCTTGACTGCTGCCATCAAAATTTTAGTTGTTGCTAAGAATGGTAAGTAACGTTCTAGTTCGGCCGCAATAACGGCAGGGAAAGCACCGAACTCGGCGATGACCGTTAAGAAAGTTTCAAGTAAACCATCGATGGCGTAGAAAGAATCAGGTAGCGCAACACGACGAACAACGCTGCAACTAACATCGCCTTCATTCCATTGATCGCCAGCAAGTTCGCTAACCATTGAGGCGTAACCACGCAGAACGACAGATAAACCATTAACGCGTTCGCACGAACGAGTATTCATCTTGTGTGGCATTGCGCTACTGCCAACTTGGCCAGCCTTAAATCCTTCGCTTACTAATTCAGCGCCCGCCATCAAACGAATTGAAGTGGCAAGAGATGATGGCCCGGCAGCTAACTGCACAAGTGTTGTGACTATGTCGTAATCAAGTGAACGTGGATAAACCTGACCAGTTGAATCTAGAACGTTTTCAAAACCAAGTTCAGCGGCGATGGCGGCTTCGAGTTTGAAATGCGCATCGCTGCTACCAAGTAAATCAATGGAATCTTGGGCGGTGCCCACTGGGCCCTTAATGCCACGCATCGGATAACGCTCTTGAAGTGCTGTTAAACGGGCATATGCGAAGAGTAATTCTTCAGCTGCTGAGGCAAAGCGCTTGCCCAGCGTTGTAATTTGCGCAGGAACATTATGTGAGCGACCAGCAATTGGCTGCGCGGAATATTGCGCAGCGCGATCGCCGAGGGCTGCTAATACTGCTACAACTTTGTCGTGCACAATATTTAAACCATCGCGCACTTGTAGCGCTTCGATGTTTTCGGTTAAGTCGCGGCTAGTCATGCCGGCATGAATGGCTTCGTGTCCAGCAAGAGCGTTGAATTCTTCGATACGAGCTTTGACATCGTGACGTGTTGCTTTTTCACGAGCATCGATTGAAGCTAAATCAACTTTAGTAATTACTTTTTCGTAATCGGCAATAACTTTGGCATCAATGGCATGGCCCAGGGTTGATTGCGCGCGCATGACCGCGATCCAGAGTTTGCGTTCTTGAATGATCTTGGCTGACGGCGCAAAAATTGCGCGCATCTCGGCCGATGCGTAACGGCTACCAAGCAAGCTAGCTGATTCGTTCACTGCGCCACTCATTGGGTCATTCTCTCGCATTTAATTGCCCTTCTCTGCCACCGACGCATTTAGCGCGATGTCGGAACGATAGAAAGAGTTGGTTAACTTGATTTGTGAGATTGCGCGGTATGCCTGATTGCGCGCCTCGGTCAGATCGCTGCCAATGCCGGTAACAGTTAGCACTCGCCCACCGCTGGAAAATAATTTCTCGCCCTCGTTCTTGGTGCCGGCGTGGAAAATTTGAGTATCGGCGAAGTCAGGCAAGTTAGATATTTCGCCACCAGTAATCGGCTCGGTTGGATAACCAGGTGCTGCCAATACAACTGTGACTGCTGAATCATCGCGCCATTGCAGCGCAACATCATCAAGATCATTGGTGGCAGCTTTGTAAAGCAAACTTGCAAGTGGCGTTTGCAGTCGTGGAATTAAAACTTGCGTCTCAGGGTCGCCAAAACGGGCGTTGAATTCGATAACTTTTAAACCAGTATCAGTTAGGGCTAAACCGGCATATAACAAGCCTATGAATGGGGTTCCACGCGCAGCCATCTCGGCGATCATCGGCGCTAAAACTTGAGTGTAAACATCGTCTTCTATATCAGTTGGTGCCCATGGTAGGGGCGAGTAAGCACCCATGCCGCCAGTGTTCGGGCCTTCATCGCCGTCGAGTGCGCGTTTGAAATCTTGCGCAGGTTGCATCGGAATTATGTTGCGACCATCGCTAATGCCGAACAAAGAAATCTCGGGGCCAGCTAAATACTCTTCGATTACCACTCGTTGACATTGCAGGGCGTGATCAATTGCCACTTGGCGGTCAGTTGTTACAACTACGCCTTTGCCAGCAGCTAGACCGTCATCTTTAACAACGTAAGGTGCACCGAAAGTATCTAGTGCGCGTTCGATTTCGAGTTGCACTGGGCCGACGGTAAAACTTTTAGCTGTTGGTACACCGGCATCGTGCATTACTTCTTTGGCGAAATTTTTACTGCCTTCAAGTTGGGCAGCAGCTTTAGATGGACCAAATACTTTTATACCCGCAGCGCGCAACCGATCAGCTGCACCATTGACTAACGGAACTTCGGGGCCGATAACAACAAATTCGATTTCAAGTGATTTAGCTAAATCAGTGATTGCTTGATTGTCTTTGATATCTAACTCGTGACAAGTTGCGAATTGCGCAATGCCTGGATTGCCAGGTGCCACATGTAGTTCGGTGCAGAAAGAATCTGCGTGTAGTCCTAGTGCCAGGGCGTGTTCGCGACCGCCGCTTCCGACTAGGAGGATTTTCATCTTTAGATGAACTCCTTCACGACGATTGTCTCGTCGCGACCCGGCCCGACGCCGATTGCACTCATCGGGGCCCCTGAGATTTTCTCTAAGTAAGCAACATAATCTTGCGCGTTCTTTGGCAGATCAGAAACTTTACGAGCGCCGCGAATATCTTCAGTCCAGCCCGGCAAGTACTCATAAATTGGTTTAGCGTGATGGAAATCTGATTGTGAAGCAGGTAGTTCTTCAACGCGCTTGCCATCGATCTCGTAAGCCACACATACTGGAATTTGCTCCCAGCCAGTAAGCACATCGAGCTTGGTTAAGAAGAAGTCAGTTAGCCCATTAACGCGCACGGCGTAGCGAGCAATTGGAGCGTCATACCAACCGCAACGACGATTACGCCCAGTTGTTACGCCGACTTCGCCACCGATGCTGCGCAGTTTCTCGCCATCTTCATCAAGTAGCTCAGTTGGGAAAGGCCCGCTACCAACGCGAGTTGTGTAAGCCTTAACGATTCCGATTACGCGTTCAATTTTGGTTGGGCCAATGCCAGAACCTGTGCAAGCACCACCAGCAGTTGGATTACTTGAAGTTACGAATGGATAAGTACCGTGATCGACATCAAGCAACGTGCCTTGGGAACCTTCGAGCAGAACAGTTTTTCCTGCCTTAAGTGCTTGATCAAGAATCAAAACAGTATCGGCAACGTAAGGACGCAAGATTTCGGCATAGCCAAGATACTCAGCAAGTACTTCTTCGACCTCAATATTTTTGCGATTGAAAACTTTAATAAGAACTTGGTTCTTATCGCGAAGTGCTGCTTCGATTTTCTGACGCAGAATTGAAGGATCAAATAAATCTTGTACGCGAATTCCGATGCGATTGATTTTGTCAGCATATGCCGGCCCGATGCCACGACCAGTTGTACCAATCTTGGCATTACCCAAGAAACGTTCGGTAACTTTGTCGATGGTGCGGTGATACGGCGTGATCAAATGCGCGTTAGTGCTGATTAAAAGTTTGCTGCAATCAATGCCGCGTTCAGTTAAACCTTTGATCTCTTGTAGTAAAACACCTGGATCAATAACTACACCATTGCCGATTACTGGAATTACATTTGGACTTAAAATTCCAGAAGGCAATAAGTGCAACGCATATTTTTGATCACCGATAACAACTGTGTGACCAGCGTTGTTGCCGCCTTGGTAGCGAACTACATAATCAACGCGATCACCGAGCAGATCAGTAGCTTTTCCCTTGCCCTCATCGCCCCACTGTGCTCCCAGTAGAACTAATGCAGGCATCGGTAAAGCCTTTCTCTATAGCTGTTGGCGGTGAGTGAAGTTTACTTGCGTGACGTAGTTCCGGTGGAACGAAGGTCTTCGCAACCCTTAACAACGCGAGCAGCCATGCCAGCCTCAGCCAACTTGCCCCATGCGCGTGGGTCGTATGCCTTCTTGTTACCAACTTCGCCGTCGATCTTAAGTA
>JBILOR010000101.1:0-4682 GCA_044374325.1 Candidatus Planktophila sp. | reverse complement strand
CACAAATTGGAGTTTTGTTCTTACTTCTCTCCGTAGCGTTAAGCGCAATTTCAATTACTGGACATGGCACGATTGCACCCACTCAACTGTGGGTTGGAGTTTTTCTAGCGGTTGCAACTTTGGCAGCGGTAACGGTTGGCACGATAATTCTCAATGACTTACGAGATTATTTGATCGCGACAAATATAAATTACCGTCATATTTTGTCCGCTGGTTTGTTACTGCTTACATTGGCATATTCAGCGAGCGCTCTGTCTTGGAACATATCCCAAGCATCTTCTTCTCCAGTTAGCACAAAGAAAGCAAATGTTTTGCCCGAGTATCTCGGAGTCGAGACAGATGCAAAAACCTTGGTGCTCCGCGAGATTACTAATCGCGAATTTACTTCACTCGCGTTCTATATCTCGCGCGGGTCAGATATTTCTCTTGGCGAACCAGATGTCGCTCCGATTCAAGACCCAGCGATAGCGAAGGCTGTGATTGAACTAGCCGACGGAAGCGGACTGACCACAAGTAAAACTTTTGCGGATTTTGGAATCAAATATTTATTTGCAAAGAATCCGATTGATAAAGATGTGGTCAGAACTATCGATGCACTTGGTGGTTTTGTACGCACCTCGGCAACTTCAGATGGCATCGTGTGGAAAGTAAGTAATCCGACTGGCAGGTTAGTTTTTACAAATATAAAGGGTGAGGTTACTTTGCTTGCAAGCGGCGGCATTGGTGTGACAACAAATGCTCCTGGCCCTGGCGTGATCACGCTTACTGAAAACTACGATCTAGGTTGGCAAGTTCTACAAAATGGCCTAAAACTAGAGCGCACCGAGAACGAAGCCGGATTGCCACAGTTCAAGGTGCTCGAGGCTGGTGAGTTCACTTTGATTCATGATGGAACTTTGCGTAGAGGCGCAATCAGCCTGCAATTTGTGGCCTGGGTAATCCTTATTATTTTGGCGCTGCCAGCTGGAAGACGAAAGCGTGAGATCTCAGAAATGGAGCTCTCGTGAAATTCAAGAAAGGCGCGATTCTAGCTGCGGTTATCACTGTCGTTTTGTTGGCTACTAATTTGTTTGATGCAAATACAAGTTCGCGACAGTTTTCAAAATCTTTCCCAGCTGTTGTTTGCCCACCAAACCCGGCAGGCGTTACAACAGTTACTTCGGTTTCATCAAAAAAGACGCCCTTTTATCGAATTGGAAACAAGGGCACTAAATTAGTAAATATTAAGACGCTTCGTTACTCCAGTGTCAGCGATCCAATTTTGCTGCAGACTGAAGGTCTTACTCCAGTTAGTTTCCAGAGTCGCAAAGGTGTATGGGCTGGCTCAGTTCTTTGCACGGCCCCTGTTACTTCGCAATGGTTTGTCGGCGGAACTTCAGATGTGAGCAGTAAGGGCGTTGTGTACATCGTTAATAGTGGCTTGAGCATTTCGATTGTTGATGTATTCACTTGGAGTGAAAATGGTGAACAAGCAGTTAGAACGCTTTCCCTAAAGGCAAATTCGAGTACGGCGGTAAAGCTAGATTCATTAGCACCTGGAGACTCAAATATTGTAGTGAAGGTAGTTGCCAGATCTGGCCGCGTAAATAGTTATCTAGTTGATGAACGGGTCAAAGGTTTGCAAAAGCTAGGTGGTGATTCGGTTAATTCAATTTCGGCCCCAGCTCGAAAATTCATGATTACGGGTATCCCGCAACAACTAGTCAAGAAAAAAGCACCCAATCATTACCTGCGTCTATTTGTGCCAGGAGTAGCAGATGCAAACTTCACGCTTGAACTTCTCTCAAGTAACGGGCGTTTCATTCCTACTGGCTTTAATGAACGTAAATTAGTCAGTGGCAAGGTCGTGGAATTGAAACTAAAGCCCGAGGTAGCTAAAGGGGCTTTTGCAATCAAGCTGACTTCAGATCAACCTTTATTGGCAGCAATTCGTTCACGAGCTAATTCGAACGGAAATAGCGATTTCGTCTGGACTTCGCCTTCGCCAGCATTAGCGCCATTGCAGATCGCAATTGGTGGCATTTCGCCAAAAATCATTTTTGCCGGAGACTCGATCGCCATCAACCTAAGAATTGAATTTTCGACCGGAAAAGTTAAAGAAGAAAGTATTACCGGCGCTGATCTAATTAGCTGGCAAGTGCCAAATAAAGCGATCGCGATCACTGTCCTAAGTGCCGGCACAGATAACTATGCCGGTGCTCTGGTAGCCGCCAAGAGCGGGTATGCCTTTTTCCCAATTGCTTCGGGTGCTGAACTTACAAAAGTTGCAATACCTTCCTCAAACATTCGGGTTCTAAATCCATAAAAATCCCAAGTTTTACGCGGCTGCCCACTAATCTGAGGCATATGAGTTCGCTAAAAGTGGGTCGCGCGTGTTCTCGCGCCAGTTGCCGTCGTATGGCGACGATGACATTGACTTACATTTATTCCGAATCAACAGCTGTGGTTGGGCCGTTGGCAACTTATTCCGAACCGCATGCATATGATCTTTGCGAGATCCATGCAGAACGATTAACTGTTCCTAATGGTTGGGAAGTTATTCGTGCCCAAATCTCAGAGAATCAAAGTGGGCCTTCTAACGATGATCTGATGGCAATTGCAGACGCGGTTCGTGAAGTTGCATCTACGCCGATTGCTGAAAATACCTCAACAGCCGCAACTCTTGCGGCGAGCACCGAACACATCGGTCGACGAGGTCATCTTCGAGCCGTTCCAAATAAGTAATCGAACGAGTCAGTTATGAGTGAAGAATTTCCAGATATTTTTAAAGCATATGACATTCGCGGTTTAGTAGATGATGAACTTTCACCTGATTTTGCTTTTGCCGTCGGTCTCGCATTCGCTAGATTTCTTGAACTAGAGCGTGAACCAAGTACGGTAATTATTGGCGAAGATATGCGCCCCTCGTCGCCAGAGTTAGCCGAAGCATTTTCAGCTGGCGTCACTAGCAATGGCACAGATGTGATTCGTATTGGCTTAGCTTCTACCGACATGCTTTATTTCGCAGCCGGGTCAAAAAACTTACCGGGCGCGATGTTTACGGCAAGCCATAATCCTGCGGCTTATAACGGCATCAAATTATGTCTAAGTGGAGCTCGCCCGATCGGCAAAGAAACTGGCTTGCTAACTATTGAGAAATTTGTTCGAAATGGTTTGCCAATGGCAATGCGCCCCGTTGGAAATGAAACCAACGAAGACTTGCTTCAAGCATATGCCGATCATCTACATAAATTAGTTACGTTTAAAGGTAATCGTCCGTTGAAGATAGTTATTGATGCGGGTAATGGCATGGCCGGATTCACTGCACCTGCAATATTCGAACGGCTAAGCGCTGAGATTATTCCGCTCTATTTTGAACTTGATGGGAACTTTCCCAACCACGAAGCAAATCCAATTGATCCGGCGAATTTACGAGACTTGCAGAAATCGGTACTAGAAAATAGCGCAGATATCGGGCTAGCTTTCGACGGTGATGCTGATCGATGTTTCTTAGTCGATGAAAACGGCGAGACAGTTGATCCTTCATTACTCACCTCACTCATCGCTAGCCGCGAGCTAGCTAAGCATCCGGGAGCAACGATTATTCATAGTCTGATTTCATCACGAACTGTGGTTGAAGTGATTAATGAATTAGGCGGAGTTCCTGTTAGATCACGAGTAGGACACTCATATATAAAAGCGTTAATGGCCGAAACTGGTGCGATTTTTGGTGGCGAGCATTCTGGTCACTTCTATTTTAAGGATTTCTGGCGAGCAGATTCGGGCGCTTTAGCTGCGCTGCACGCGCTAGCCGCTCTTGGTGAATCCAACGACACTATTTCACAATTGCTTGCCCCATTCAAAAGATACGTCGCTAGCGGTGAAGTAAATTCTCGAGTGGCAGATGCTGCAACAGTTATCAAAGCAATTAAAGAAAAGTATTCAGCACTGCCTGAATTTACGATTGATGAACTAGATGGATTAACCGCATCTACACCGTCTTGGTGGTTTAACGTGCGCGCCTCAAATACCGAACCTCTGCTACGACTAAATGTAGAAGCCGATACATCGGCAAATATGGCAGCCCATCGCGATGAGCTTTTAGCCCTAATTAACGCTTAACTGCTGCGTCTAAGTAGAACTCAACTAGGCATTACAGATACTCTTGCCTTCTGGCGGGGTCCTGCCTAATTGACCATATTCTCATCTTAAATTTAGGAGTTTTACCGTGAACGCACCTGTAACAAAGACCGTACCTCGCAACGATATTGCCGATGCTTCGCTAGCCGAGCAAGGTCGCAAACGAATCGAATGGGCAGAACGCAATATGCCAGTTCTGGCTCAGATCCGCGAGCGATTTGAAAAGTCACAACCATTTGCCGGCATTCGTATTGCTGCCTGCATGCACGTGACTACTGAAACAGCCAACCTGATGCGCGTTCTAAAGGCCGGAGGCGCAGACATTGCGCTTTGTGCGTCAAATCCACTTTCAACCCAAGACGATACGGCTGCAGCCCTAGTTCATGAATATGGCATTAGTGTTTTCGCAAAGAATGCGGTCGATCGCGATGGCTATTACGCACACTTAAATGCAGCTCTTGATATCGAACCGCACCAAGTTTTCGATGATGGTTGCGATTTAGTAAATGTTTTACACACAACACGTCAAGAATTGATTCCAAATGTTGCCGGTGGTTGCGAAG
>JBILOR010000100.1:0-4694 GCA_044374325.1 Candidatus Planktophila sp. | reverse complement strand
TGCGTGGTCGCAACTTAAGTAAAGCCCAGATAAATCGCGAAATTCCGCGCGCTCGGCTTGATGTTGAAACCGCCATGGTTGCTATTGCACCGATTCTCGAGCGCGTAAAAAATGGTTCAGAAGAAACTTTGCGCGAGTTAGCTCAAGAATTCGATGGGGTTAAACCAATCAATATTCGAGTGCCACAAGCAGCACTTGATCAAGCACTTGCCGAATTAGATCCAGCGATTCGCACGGCCCTCGAGCTTTCAATTTCACGAATTCGCAAGGTGCACGAAGATCAAGTGCGTAGCGTCAAAAGTGTTCAAGTAGTTGAAGGCGGCACGGTTACTGAAAAATGGATTCCGGTAGATCGAGTTGGTCTATATGTCCCGGGTGGACGCGCGGTTTATCCAAGCAGTGTCATGATGAATGTAGTTCCGGCGCAAATTGCAAAGGTACCAAGCATTGCTGTTGCATCGCCGCCACAATCAGAATTCGATGGTTTGCCGCACCCAACTATTTTGGCAACTTGTGCGCTACTTGGAATCACTGAAGTTTATGCAGTTGGGGGAGCTCAAGCAGTTGCCTTATTTGCCTACGGAATAGATGGCTTCTGCGAAAAGTGTGATCTAGTCACTGGGCCTGGAAATATTTATGTAGCGGCAGCAAAGCGCGCACTTCGCGGCGTGATCGGAATTGATTCCGAAGCTGGCCCAACTGAAATCGCAATTTTGGCCGATGAAAGTGCTCTTCCCAGCGATGTAGCAGCTGATCTAATTAGCCAAGCCGAGCACGATCCAATCGCAGCTGCAGTACTTGTTACTACTTCACTCGAACTAGCAACAGCAGTTCAAGCAGAGCTCAAGATTCGTGTGGCTGCGACCAAACATAGCGATCGCATTACTACGGCGCTTTCTGGTATCCAGTCAGCAATTGTTTTAGTTGATTCAATTGCACAAGGCTTAGATGTGGTGAATGCATACGCAGCAGAGCACTTAGAGATTCAAACAAAGAATGCAGCTAGTGATGCCGATTTAATCCGTAATGCCGGCGCAGTATTCATTGGTCGATTTACGCCAGTGTCCTTAGGCGACTACGCAGCTGGCTCTAACCATGTGCTGCCTACTGGTGGTTGCGCCTGTCATTCAAGTGGTTTGTCAGTTCAAACATTCCTACGCGGTTTGCACTTTGTTTCCTACAGTGAAGCCGCTTTTCTTGAGTTAGTTCCAACTGTGGTAACTCTGGCTAACTCTGAAGATTTACCGGCACATGGTGAAGCGATGACAGTTCGGCTGGAACAACTATGAATAATTCAAATATCTGGCCCAATTGGCTGCCACTGCGCGATCCGCTTAAGCCAATGTCGCCTTATGGTGCTCCGCAAGTTCCAGCAAGTGCTCAACTAAATACCAATGAAAATCCTTTTGCGCCTTCACCTGCCTTAATCGCGGCAATTAGTAAACGAGTCGCCGAAGTTAGCGAAACTTTAAATCGGTACCCAGATCGCGATGCAGTTGCATTGCGAGCTGGTTTAGCGAAATACATGACAGCTCAGACGAGCCAGTCTTTTGAGGTCGCCAATATCTGGGCGGCAAATGGCAGCAATGAAATTATCCAATCTATTTTTCTAGCATTTGGTCGCGAAAGCGCACTTGGCTTCACGCCTTCTTATTCAATGCATCCACTTATTGCAAAGGTAACTTCAGTTAAGTGGCTTGATGGAAAGCGCCGCGATGATCACTCACTCGATGTTGCTGTTGCGGTTGAGCAAATCTTGTCGGCAAAACCAACTCTTACCTTTATCACCACACCAAATAATCCAACCGGCTCGGTAGTTAAACTTGTCGAGATCATTGAATTAGCAAAAGCGGCGGCTGCAGTTGGCGGCCTACTAGTCGTTGATGAGGCTTACGCCGAATTCTCTAGTGAGGCATCAGCAGCTACGTTGATTACCGAATATCCGAACGTGATTGTTATTCGCACCATGAGCAAAGCCTTTGCCTTTGCTGGAGCTCGACTAGGTTATTTGATTGCAGATCCTGTTGTGATTGATGCCCTACAACTTGTGAGATTGCCGTATCACTTAAGTGCAATCACCCAAGCTGTCGCCGAAGTCGCATTGTCATTCTCGACTGAACTCTTAGCTGGCGTCGATACCTTGATCGCACAGCGCGAGATAGTGCAAGCCGAGTTAGCTAATCTAGGATTAACGATCACACCTAGTGCGGCAAACTTCTTGTTATTCGGCGGCTTCAAGCAACCCGCAGATCAAATCTGGCAGAAGTTGCTCGATCGCGGCATCTTGATTCGAGATGTGGGATTATTAGGTCAACTTCGCGTAACCATCGGCACTGCTGCCGAGAATCAAGCATTTATATCGGCCCTAACCGAAGTTCTAGCAGAAGGAGATAAGTGAATGAGAACTGCCCGAGTCGAACGAAAGACTAAGGAATCTCATGTCCTCGTCGAATTGAATTTAGATGGCGATGGTTCGATCAACGTTGATACTGGAGTGCCATTTTTCGATCACATGCTTTCGCAACTCGGCAAACACTCTGGCTTTAATTTAACGGTCAAGACCACCGGCGATGTTGATGTCGATTCACACCACACGGTTGAAGATACCTCGCTCGCCTTTGGTCAAGCACTGCGCGAAGCTCTTGGCGATAAAGCCGGTATCCGTCGTTTCGGCGATGCGATGGTTCCACTTGATGAAGTGTTAGTACAAGCAGCGGTAGATCTATCTGGTCGGCCATATTTAGTACATCGCCAACCAGAAATTGTTGAGTTAATCGGTACTTTCGATACAACTCTCGGAAAACACATTTGGGAATCAATCGTGGCCGAAGCGCATATTGCACTTCACATCCGAGTTCTCGAAGGTCGCAATGCACACCACGTTTTCGAGGCGCAATTCAAAGCAGTGGCACGAGCGCTACGTGACGCGGTTTCACTAGATGGTCGCGTCGCTGGAATTCCATCAACTAAGGGTTCGTTGTAGGTCATCATTGATTGCAATTCTTGATTATGGTTCCGGAAATCTACGTTCGGCAGAACGTGCATTTGCGACCTCTGGTCACGAAGTAGTTGTAACGGCTGATCGCAAGACAGCGCTCGAAGCAACTGGCTTAGTTATTCCTGGCGTCGGCGCATTCGCTGCCTGCATGAGTGGGTTAAAAGGTGTGGCCGGAGATGAGATTGCTCGTGAACGCGTTGCACTTGGTCGCCCAACACTTGGAATATGTATCGGCATGCAAATTCTCTTTGAGAGCGGGCTAGAGCATGCTGAAAATGGCGCGCACCAAGGAGTCGGAATCTGGCCAGGTATGGTTAAAAAATTAAACGCCCCGATCCTGCCGCACATGGGATGGAATACTGTTTCAACAACGCCCGGATCAACAATTTTTGCTGGCGTCGAAAATGAAAGTTTTTATTTTGTCCATTCTTATGCAGCGACTGCACCAGTCGGGCAATATCAAGCATGGTCTGAATACGGTGAACCATTTTTAGCGGCAGTTGAAGATGGAGCACTGGCGGCTACACAGTTTCATCCAGAGAAATCTGGTGCAGCCGGACTTAAATTGATTTCGAACTGGAGTAAGAGCTTATGAAAAAGTTAGAACTTCTGCCCGCTGTTGATGTTAAAGATGGTCGCGCAGTTCGCCTAGTACAAGGTGCGCTAGATAAAGAGAGTATCTATGGAGCACCGCTTGAAGTAGCGCTCGAATTTCAAGCAGCTGGCGCTGAATGGTTGCACTTAGTTGATCTCGACGCTGCCTTTGGTCGAGGAAGCAATGCCACACTGCTTGCTGAAGTAGTTGCAGCTCTAGATATTAAAGTCGAACTCTCTGGCGGTATTCGTGATGATGAATCCTTAAAGCGCGCGCTTGCAACTGGCTGCACTCGAGTTAATTTAGGAACCGCAGCACTTGAAGACCCTGAGTGGACAGCTAAAGTAATTAAACAATACGGCGATCGAATTGCAGTAGGTCTTGATGTGCGCGGAACAACACTTGCAGCTCGCGGCTGGACTAAAGAGGGCGGCGAACTATTTGAAACTATTGCGCGACTTGATCGCGATGGCTGCGCTCGTTACATCGTTACCGATGTGGCAAAGGATGGCACCTTAACTGGGCCAAATCTAGAACTTTTGAAATCCGTTTGTGCCGCAACTAAAGCACCTGTTGTCGCAAGCGGAGGCGTTTCATCTTTGGCTGATATCGCCGCAATTGCCGAGTTAGTTGCAATCGGTGTCGAGGGCTCCATCGTGGGCAAAGCACTCTACGCAGGTGCATTTACTTTGTCCGAGGCGCTCTTAGTTGCCAATGGAAAGTTTTAGACCATGACCCTTGCCAGTCGAGTAATTGCTTGTCTCGATGTTACTGATGGTCGAGTTGTTAAGGGAGTTAACTTCACCGATTTGGTAGATGCTGGCGATCCGGTTGAGATGGCAAAGGTTTATAACTTAGAAGGTGTTGACGAGCTAACTTTTCTGGATATCTCGGCAAGTAATATGAATAGAGCAACAACTCTTGATGTTGTAGCACGCACAGCTGAACAAGTCTTCATTCCGCTTACAGTAGGCGGCGGCATCAGAAGTGTGGCTGATGTAAATAACTTGCTACGAGCAGGTGCCGACAAGATTTCAATAAATACTGCAGCAATTGCTCGCCCTGAATTAATTTCTGAAATCGTTGATCGGTTTGGCTCAC